>NZ_JAZDRM010000015.1:0-107614 GCF_047501495.1 Ancylobacter sp. G4_0304
GCAGGCTCATCATCATGTCGGTCATCGGTGGTTCCTCGGTCGGGTTGGTTCTCGCAACTCCGACCATACCGGCGTTCCGTCGATGGCCACCTTCTCCTCAGCTACACCACCCTACGGGACACGATCCTCGCTCGTCGCTTTGGAGCTTGTCGGCCAACTAAATAAGCGGAATCTCAATCATATACGTGTTCGCAGTTTCGCTTTGGTCGGCGCGCCATTTCGCTACAAACTGCGAACGCCGTTCGCCGTCGCTCCTACGCTTGATGCGGCAGCCAGCGTGCGCTGCAGGTCCGATTTGTTTCCCATCAGCCGAATCTCCAACTCGCTCACCACCGCGATGCGTTGAGCGAGCGGGCGCAGATGATCGCGGCGATAGTTGCCGGTATCAGTGCTGCCTGATGTCTCCAGTTCGGATGAAGAACGAGCAAGATCGGCACCTCCACGGTAGTCCCGGTGGCGCACGGCACTCAAACGACCGCTAAATCAAGGCTCGTCGTCGAGAGCTGGATCGAGCACTAAGCGCCCGCGCCCGCGTGATCTATGCCGTCCAACTCGGCCGTCCAACTCGATCAGCAACCGCTCCAGCCTTCCATGTCAGCGCCCGGCGAACGAAGCCGCCCGGCACCCGGCGACACCCGACAGTCATTCGAAACCAACGACGGGAAGACCTACCTACGACATCGGAGTCGATGGCGACCGACTCGTACCTGCGCCTGCCGGATTCTCGATTTGGCAGGCGCGGTTTGAGCCGGCGAAGCGGTGGGATCCGCGCAGAGAACACGGTCCACCACAGCAGCCGCAGAATATCCGCCCCGAGACAGCGGTTTCGGCCGGCGGGTCCCGTTCAGTCGATTCGTCATTTGAGGTGACGATCAGGCCTTGGTGGTCACCTGAACATCGCCGGTCATGCGCGAGCAGCAGGCGAGGATGTAGCCCTGCCGTTCCTCGCGGGCGGTGATGCCGCCCCTGTGGGTCATCTCGACCGAGCCGTCGAGCTTCTTCACCCGGCAGGTGCCGCACATGCCTTCCTGACAGCCTGTGGGAATGACGATGCCCCCCGCGCGCGCCGCCGCCAGGATCGTCGTGCCCGCCGCCACGGCAATGGCGCGGCCGTTGATGGTCAGGGTCGGGCCGTTTGCCTTCGCCTCGGCCGTGGTAATAACGGGAGGCGTGACCTCGGCGGCCTTCGCGGCGCCGAAGCTCTCGGTGTGGAAATGCGCCGCGTCGCCGCCTTCGGCGTCGAAGATGCGCCCGATCGCGCCCATGAAGCCGGCCGGGCCGCAGCAGAACACTTCGCGTCGCGCAAGATCAGGTACCATCACCGCCATCATCCGGCGGTCGATCACGCCGCGATAGCCGCTCCAGCTCTGGCCCGCGGGCACGTCAGCCACCACCGTAACGACACGCAGATTGGGCATCTGTCGGTCGAGATCGGCCAGTTCCCGCACGAACAGCGCATCCTCCGGCGTGCGGGCGGCATGAATGAAGACGACATCGACGGTCTCGCCGCGATCCGCCAGCCAGCGCAGCATCGACATCATCGGCGTGATGCCGCTGCCACCGGAAATCAGCGCGAAGGACGGCGCATAGTGATGGGCGATGGAGAACTGGCCGACCGGACCTCGCGCCTCGATCTCGATGCCGGGATGCAGCGCCTCGTGCATCCAGCGCGTGGCATAGCCGTTTGGCGCCGCCTTCACCGTCAGCTCCACCTCGCCCGGACGCGTCGGCGTCGAGGCGATCGTGAAGGTGCGCCATGCCGTCTCACCCGGCAGCGGCAGAGCGAGCGTCAGCGCCTGTCCTGGCAGATGCTTGAGCGGGCGGCCCTCCACATCGCGAAACGCGAAGGTGACGACGTCGGCGGTTTCCTGCCGGCGCGCGACGCAGGCAAGGCGCAGATCGCGGGGCGGCATTATTCCGCCGCCACCCGCAAACCCGGCGCGCCGGGCGGAAGATGCTCACCCATCGTGGTCGTGTACCAGCGATTGAAGTCGAGGATCATGAACTCGCCGGTCGGCGAATAGGGGCCGGGCTCATAGGCATCGGACTGCACGCCGAGGAAATTCTGCTCGGCCAGCACCTGATCCTGCTGGTTGGTGATCTGCCAGACTTCCGCCAGCCGGTTCACATCGTAATCCCAGCCCTCCACCGCATCCTCATGCACCAGCCAGGTTGTGCGCACCTCAGTTTCCATCGGGCCGCGCGGCAGGACGCGAAAATGGATGATGTGGTCGGACAGGAAGTGATTCCAGTTGTTGGGCACATGGAACATGCGCACCGAGCCGAGATCGCGCTCGGTGAGATCGCCCACCAGTTTCTTGCACGCCGGCTTGCCGTCCATGGTCATGGAGGTCACGCCCTCGTTAAAGGGTAGCCGGATGCAGCGGAACTCGATACCGCCATTCACCGGCTGGTGCGGCAGGCCGAGGGCGTCCCATTCCTCGCCCTTGCGCTTCATCAGATCAGCGAACCAGTGGGTGCGCGTATCGTTCGGCAGCGCCGCCTCGACCAGCGAGACGAGGAGTTCCGGGTGGTTGCCGGCGCAGTGATAGCACTCGCGGTTGTTCTCGATGACGAGCTTCCAGTTCGCCTTCTCGATCAGCACCGATTCGAAGGCCACCTTGGTGCGGGCCGGCTGGTGCGGGGTGATATAGGGCGAGACTGTCCGCTTGAAGTGCTCAAGGTCCGGCGGTTCCTTGGCGAGGCAGATATAGATGAGGCCGGCGACGTTGCAGACATGGACCGGCTTGAGCGAATAGCGCTTCGGATCGAAATCATCGGGCATCTGCGTGGCGGCAAGCAGCTTGCCGTCGAGGTCGTAGGTCCACTGGTGATAGGGGCACACCAGACGCCCGACCGAGCCCTTGTGCTCCTGGCAGATGCGCGAGCCGCGGTGGCGGCAGGTGTTGTGCCAGGCGGTTACCTCACCATGGTCGTCACGCACGATGATGATGGAGTTGCGGCCGAGCTCCAAGGTGAGATAGTCGCCGGGCTCCTTCACCTCGCACTCGTTGCAGGCGAACAGCCACTGCGTGCCGAAGATGGCCTTCATCTCAAGGTCGAAGACGTCCTGATCGTAATAGAGCGGCCCCGGCAGGCTATAGCCTGCGCGGTACTGCGCCATCAGATCGGAGACTTTCTCAATCGCGCTCATCATCGGCTCCCGGCAATCGAAGCGCGATTATGGAGTTATTCCAGTTCGGATGCCGCGCCGAATGCGACAGCCGGTGACAGGGAGGCGACGTCGCCTCCCATGCCCTGACGGCGGCTGGCCTTCTCGCGCAGTTCGCCGGGGCGCATGCCGAAGATGCGTTTGAACCACTGGCCGAGATGCGAGGTCGAGGCGAAACCGACCGCGACCGCGATCTCAAGGATCGGCTGATTGGTGTAGATCAGCAATTCGCGCGCACGGTCGACCCTAAGGGCGATGTAATATCGCGCCGGCGTCATGCCGAGATGGCGGCCGAACAGCCGTTCGAGCTGGCGCGGGCTCAGATTTGCCGCCTCCGCCAGTTCGCCGACGCTGACAGGGCTTTCAAGATTGGCCTGCATGGTCTGGATCGTGCGCTGCAATGGCGCGGGCAGGCTGCCGACGCGGCGCAGCCGGCCGCCGCGCTGCTCGTCATTGGCGTCGCGGATGCGTTCATGGTGGAACTGGTTCGCGACGCGCTGGGCGAGATCGGGATCGTGCCGGTCGGCGATGATGTGCAGCATCATGTCCATCGCCGCCGTGCCGCCGGAGCAGGTGAGGCGGTCGCGGTCGATCTCATAGATCTTGCCGGTGGCGATCACCTTGGGAAACGCCTCCTCGAAGGCGGCGGCGTTCTCCCAGTGGATGGTGCAGCGATAGCCGTCCAGGAGGCCGGCCTTGGCGACCAGATGGCTGCCGGTGGACAGCGAGCCGACCGCCAGACCGCGCCGGGCCGCCTGCCGGAGCAGGGCGAGGTAGCGCTTCTCATCGACCGGGGCGATGCGCATGCCGCCGCAGACGAAGACCGCGTGCGCGCCTTCCAGCGCCTCCTCCACCGGCCGCGCCTGAAGCTCGATACCATTGGAGGCGGTGACCGGCGCGCCATCGATGCTGCACAGCCGCCAGCGGAACGCCTCGCGATCCAGAAGACGATTGGCCGAGCGCAATGGCTCGATCGCCGAGGACAGGCTCATCATCGACAGATTGTCGATGAGCAGGAAATTGAAGGTCAGCGGCTCCGCGACGCCATCGTAGAACATGCCGGCACCCAACATGAAGGCGCCGCGAGAATTGCGCGAATACGTCACCAACGCAACAAATCCGACATGATGGTGGGCTCGCCTTCCCCTGGATCAGGAGGCCATCTGCATCGACTGCCAGCCCTGAAGGGCCGCCCAGTCAGGTTCCAGATGGGCGAAGCGCGACAGGCGTAGTGTCGACAGATCGGCAAACCGACAGGTGCCGTCCGTCACCAGTTGCTGGATGGCATGGCCGCTCGCCGGCGACAGGCCGAAGCCGACGCCGGACAGGGTGGCCAGTGTCAGATTCTCCCAGCCATCGGGCCGGTCGATGACCGGGCGGCCGTCCGGCGTGTTCTCGATCAGCCCGGCCCAGGAGCGGATGATCTTCACATGGCCGGCGAGCGGCAGCAGCTCGGCGACGCGCTTGGCGATGTTCTGCATCAGCGGCGTCGAGGGACGGGCGCGGCCGGGGAACTCCTCGGTCTCGACCCATTCATGCGGGCCGCCGCCATAGGCGAGGTTGCCGCGCAGGGTCTGGCGGCCATAGAGCCCGTTGCCATCGACACCGCCGATCGGCATCAGCGGCAGCGCCTCGGTGACGATCATCTCGGCGCGGGCCACCTTCATCGGAATGTCGATGCCGAGCATGCCGGCGAGACGGCCCGTCTGCGGTCCGGCGGCCAGCACCAGATGGTCGCAACTGATGCGCCCCCGGTCGGTCTCGACCGCAACGACCTTGCCGCCTGCGACCTCGAATCCGGTGACGCCGGTGTGCTGGATCACCCGGCCGCCAAGGTCCTGCAACGCCCAGGCATAGGCCTGCACGGTGCGGTGGGGATTGGCATGGCCGCCAAAGTGGTAATAGTGGCCGGCAAAGACATTGTCGCCGGCGAGAGGCACCAGCTCGCGGACCTGCCGGGCATCGATCTCGTCGATGCGGAAGCCCTGATGGCGGGCATTCACCACGGCGCGGGTGTAGAGCGCGAGCTGCTTCTCGTTGAGCGCGATGCGAACGCGGTTGGGCTGGAACTCGGTCGGGTAGCCGAGCATCTCGTCCATCAGCGGCCAGAGCCGCTGCTCTTCTGCAAAGAGCGGTGAATGATGGTGCGAGCAGCCGCCGCCATTGCGGCCCGAGGCCTCCCAGCCGACGATGCCCTTCTCGATGACGACGACGTCGACGCCATTGCGCGCCAGCCACCAGGCGGCGGAGAGCCCGGTGACGCCGCCACCGACCACGACGACGGAAGCGCCCTTTGGCAGGTCGGCCGTGCCGATGGCTCTCGTAGACGGATCACTCGCTGGCATGAGGCTTTTCCACGGCAAGGCTGGCGACGGTGTATTCGGGATCGACATCCCAGAACGGCACCCACTGCCGGGGCATGCCGAACCAGGAATCCCACTGCTCGCCGAAAGCGGCATCCTCGTCGCGCGGGGCGGCGCCCGCGAGGGGCAACGGGCGGACGGGAGCGCGATAGCCGGCGAGCGGCACCGAGGCGAGCGGTACGGCCGCCTGAAGCGCCAGCAGCGCCTGCACCTGCTCGCGGCAGCGGCGCCCCTGACAGGGGCCCATGCCGGCGCGGGTCAGGCGCTTGATCTGGTCGGGGTTCGGCGGGCCGTCGCCGAGCAGGGCGGAAAGTGTGCGCTCGCGATTATCCGCCGCCTGCCAGCCGAGATAGCGCGGCGGGCGGACTTCGAGGATCTCGCGCGCGGTGACCTCCTCGCACTGGCAGACATAGGGCTCGGCATTCGCCTCGATGATGCTGGCGTGCACCCAACCCTTGCGATAGCCGTCGATGTCGTAGGTCGGCGCTTCCGGCAGCGGGGCGGCGGCGGGGGTCTCGGCATCAAGGCCAAGCGCATGCGCGGCAACAGCGACGGCGCGCCGCGCCTCGGCTTCCGCGATATCAGGGGTGCGGCTCTTGGCGGGCCAGATGCCGGCGCAATCGCCGACCGCCTGGATCACCTCGACGCTGGTCTGCCCGTCCTGATTGACGAGCGGCGTGAAGCCGCCACGCTCGGGCTGGAAAGCCAGCGTGCAGCCGACCGCGTCGATCAGATCGACCATCGGCACCGCGCCGATGCCGAGGATGACAAGATTGCAGGGAATTCGGCCGGAGGAGGTCACCGCCGCGCGGACACCTTCGAGATCGGTCTCGACCGATTTGACGACCTCGCCGACGTGGATCTCGATGCCGGCGGCTCGCACCGCCGCGACCAGATCGGCCGGGCCGACCGGAGCGACATCGTGCTCAAGGATCGCCGCGATCTCGATGCCGCTGGCCTGAATGTCGAGCGCGGCGAGCAGAGCCTCGGTGGTGGTTCCAAGCACGATGGCGCGTGTGCCTTCCAGCGCGCCGTAGCGCTTGGCGAGCTGCACCGCGGCGGTGGCGCCCATCACGCCAGGCTGCTCCCAGCCGGGAAAGGCAAGGCCCATGTCGCGGCGACCGGTGGCCACGATGGCGCGCTCGAAGCTGACAAGATGCGTGCCGTTCTCGTCATCGACGAGGCCGGCGAGCGGGGAGGGCATCCAGCCAAGATTGGTGCCGTTGGCGTAGAGCCCCCAGCAGGCGGTGCCGAGGCGGACGTCGACGCCGAGTTCGAACGCCTCGGCAATGGCCGGCGCGCTTTCCAGCATCGCCTCCATCATGGCGTTGCGGTTGCGCGCGGCACCGCCGACCCGGCCACCGAAATGCAGGGGCACGCTCTCGCCCATGGTCTCGAACGGCACCGGGTTCTCGTCCACCAGCATGACCGACAGTCCGCGCCGTGCGCCGTCGATCGCTGCCGCCAGACCGGCCGGGCCGGCGCCGACCACGAGAAGCTGGGTGTGGCTCTCGACGCTGAGCTTCTTGTCGGCGACGGAGCGGTGATCGATCGTCATGCCGCATCCCCGATCGGTTCCAGCACCAGATCGGCAAGATCACCGGCCGGCGCCCCGGTTCCCATGCCGGCAATCATGGTTTCGATCGCTTGGCGGCGATTGTCGCCGAGCTGCCCGGCAAGCGCCTGATACTTTGCGGAAATCTCCGCATCGGACTGGGGATTCTCCGGTCCGCCATGCGCCTGCGTCCACTCCGAGGTGACGCGGCGGCCATCCCTGGTGCCGAGCGACACCACGGCGAAACGTTCCGCCGGGAAGCGCGCGCAGATCTGCGGATCCTCGACGAGGCGGATCGAGGATGAAAGGTCGAGGACTTCGGCATCGCGAAGGCCGGCGCCGGTGATTTCGTCAGCACCGATACGCCCGCGCAGGATCATCGCCGCGAGCGGAAACGGCAGGCTGTATTGCGCTTCTTCCGTCGTGGCCGGGCGAGCCGAATGCAGCCGCACCGCCTCGGCGAAGGTGCGCACCTCGACATCGGCGATGTCGGCGCCGGTAAGTCCGTGCTGGCTCATCAGGTCGCGCGCCGCCTGCACCGCCGGCTGTGCCCAGCGGCAGACCGGGTAGGGCTTGAAGTACTGGTCGAGGATGTACCAGCGCGAGCCGAGATCGCCCCACAGCGCCTGCTGCTCGGGAGCCTCCAGCGTCAGCGCCGGTGCGCCGGTGAAGCCGTCGGCGGCGAGATAGGCGGAGGAAACGCCGACCAGCGCGCCCCAGCCGGAGCCGTCCTTCAGCATGGTCGGGTAATCGATGCAGCGCATCATCTGGCTGCGCGGGCCATGATATTCGGCGGTGCCCAGCGCTTCGCGGGTCTGCGCCGGGGAAAGCTTCATCAGTCGGGCACCGATCGCGGCGCAGGCCAGCGAGTTCCAGGCACCGGAGGTGTGGTAATCGCAGGCGCTGGCATGCAGCGCGATGCCGGCGCGGGTCGCGATCTCATAGCCGATGACGATCGAGGTCAGGACGTCCTGGTCATCGAGTGCCAGATCCTCGGCCTCCCAGAAAGCCAGCAGCGCCGGCAGGATGGCGACACCGGCATGGCCCTTGGTCAAAGCGTGGCCATCATGGGCATCGAAGGAATCGATCAGCGAGGCGCCGGCATAGGCGGCGCCGACCGGCGAGACGCGGCGGCCGTCGAAGATCATCCGCGCGCCACGCCCCTCGCCAGCCCCGAACTGCCGGGCGGCATGGTTGGTGACGATCCGCGCCAGATCGGTACGCCGGCCGCTCGCCGCCACGCCGATCAGATCGAGCAGGCAGCGCCGCGCCATGACCATGACCGGCGCCGGCAGGTCGGAGAAACGCAGATCGTGAATGAAGTCCTGGACGTGCATGATGTCGCCTTCGTGGGGCCGTGCACTGTCCTGGGAATATCCCCGACGGTGTCGCGCCGCAGCATGTCGCAATCCTTGCGCCGGAGCGCGGCCCGACACTCTCAACTTTGCGACCCGCACAATCAGAAAGGCGACATCCAACGACCGAAATCGTGGCGCAACGGATGCAAACGGCCAAATGGGCACCTTGTCGAGGCATGCTCGATCGTCAGGCAGAAATCTTGTCGGAAATCCGCCGGATGTCGGATTCCTTTTCCTCCATGTCGAAAAGCCTTACCAAGGCCGGCTCCTGCCCGTGCATCAGTAGACGCGTTCCAGCAAGGCTCTGGTGAAACGGGCCTTGATACACTGCCGGGAAGCCCTCGTTGGAAACGCTGAATTTCGCCATAGCGAACTGGTCGCAGATCCTCGCCAGAGGCTGGGAGCATATCTCGCTGGTCGGCGTCGCGGTGGGCATCGCGGTGCTGACGGGCGTGCCGATCGGCATCCTGATCACCCAGAGCCGGGTGGCGGCCGACCGCGTGCTCTATGTGGCCGCGATCATCATGACGATCCCGTCCATCGCCTTCTTCGGTCTGCTGATCCCGGTGCTTTCGCCGATCGGGCAGGGCATCGGCTATCTGCCGGCGGTCATCGCGCTGATCTTCTATTCGCAGCTGCCGATCATCCGGAACACCTATGCCGCGATCATGAACATCGACCCGGCGCTACGGGAGGCGGCGCGCGGCATGGGCATGACCGCGTTCCAGCGTTTGCGCGAGGTCGAGCTGCCGGTTGCGCTGCCGGTCATCATCAACGGGGTGCGCAATGCCGTGGTGCTGAACATCGCGATCGCCACCATCGCGACCTATATCGGCGCCGGCGGTCTTGGCGTGTTCATCTCGCGCGGCATCTCGCAGACCGATCCGCGCCAGCTCATCACCGGCGCCGTTGCGGTGAGCGTCCTCGCCATCCTCGCCGATCTCGGCCTTCTCCTGCTGCAGCGACGGCTCACCCCCGTCGGCCTGCGCCAATCCTGACGCGCGGGGGCGACATGATCCGGCTCAAGAACCTCACCAAGATCTATGGCGGCACCACCGCGGTCGACAATGTGTCGATGGAGGTCGGCGCCGGCGAGGTGTGCGTGCTGCTTGGCCCTTCCGGCTGCGGCAAGACCACGACCATGAAGATGATCAATCGCCTGATCGAGCCTTCGGGCGGGCGTATCTTCATCGACGGCAAGGACGTGACCGAGGTCAACCCGGTCGAGCTGCGCCGTTCCATCGGCTATGTGATCCAGCAGATCGGCCTGTTTCCCAACAAGACGGTCGAGGACAATATCTGTGTCGTTCCCGACATGCTCGGCCATGACCGCAAGGCCTCGCGCAAGCGCGCCGCCGAGCTTCTGGAAATGGTCAATCTCGAACCGGCGGCCTATGCGAAGCGCTACCCCAAGGAGCTTTCCGGCGGCCAGCAGCAGCGCGTCGGCGTGATCCGTGCGCTGGCGGCCGATCCGCCGGTGCTGCTCATGGACGAGCCGTTCGGCGCCATCGATCCGATCAACCGCGAGGTGATCCAGGACGAGTTCATGAAGCTGCAGGCCGCGATGAAGAAGACCGTCATCTTCGTCAGCCACGATATCGACGAGGCGGTGAAGATGGCCTCGCGCATCGCCATCTTCCGCTCCGGCCGGCTGGTTCAGTACGACACGCCCGACAATCTCCTCGCCCACCCGATCGACAGCTTCGTCGCCGATTTCGTCGGTCAGGATCGCACGCTGAAGCGCCTGCGGCTGATCGCGGTGCGTGAGGCGATGACGACCAACCCGCCTTCGGTGGTGGCCGACGACAGCGTCGAAACGGCGATCTCCAGGATGGAAAGCCACGGCCATGTCTCGGTGGTGATGGTGAGCCCCCATGGCAAGGTGCTGGGCTTTGTGCGGCTGGAAGCCCTGCGCGGCAAGCGCGGCAAGGTTGGCGAGCATTATGAGAAGCTGACCAGCGTGGTGCGTTCCGACGACAATCTGCGTAACGCGGTCTCGCAGATGTTCTCCAACGACCAGTCCTGGCTCGCCTGCGTGGACGCGGACGGGCTCTATGAGGGCTACATCACCCAGCGCGGCATCACGCACCTGCTCGGTGCCACCTATCGGGACAAGTGATGACAGGCGCGCGCACCGCACATCCGATGGCGGCGCTGGCGAGCCTGTGGCGGCTTGTCGTGCTCGGCCTCGTGTTCCTGCTCGGCATCTGGGCGAGCGCGAGCGGCACGCTCACCGCGATGATGGCCTATCGCGAGGACATCGCCTTCCTCACGGTCCAGCACCTCGAACTGGTGGCGATCTCGGGGGCGATCGCCATCGTCACCGGCATTCCGATCGGCATTCTGCTGGCGCGGCGCAGCCTCGGCATGTTCGGCCCGGTGTTGGCCCAGATCATCAATCTCGGCACCACCATCCCGACGCTCGCGATCCTCGCGCTGGCGATGACGGTGCTGGGTCTCGGCGCGCCGCCGGCGATCTTCGGCCTTGCCGTGCTGACGCTGCTGCCGGTGGTGCTGAACACCGTTTCCGGCCTGCGCGCCGTGCCGCCCGCGCTGATCGAAGCCGCGCGCGGCATGGGGATGACCCCGGCGCAGATCCTGTTCCAGGTGGAGATTCCCAACGCGCTGTTCGTGATGGCGGCGGGCATCCGCACCGCGCTCGCCATCAATGTCGGCACCGTGCCGCTGGCCTTCCTGATCGGCGGCGGCGGGCTCGGCGAACTGATCTTCACCGGCATCGACCTGATGGACACCGGTCTGCTGCTCGCGGGGGCGATCCCCACGGCAATGCTGGCGGTGATCGTCGATTTCGTCGCGGGGCAGCTCCAGTTCTGGCTGGTGCCGCGCGGCGTCAACCCCTTGAGATAAAAACACTTCCAGAGGAGAAGACCATGTCACTGCGTTTCCTGAAGCGTGCCGCCATCGCCGCCTTTCTTCTCGGCGCGGCCAGCGCGGCGAGCGCCGCGACCATCGTGGTCGGCGGCAAGAACTACACCGAGCAGCAGCTGATGTCGGAGATGACGGCCCAACTGCTCAAGGCCAAGGGTTTTGACGTCGACAAGCGCGCCGGGCTCGGCACCGCGCCGCTGCGCCAGGCGCAGGAGAACGGCCAGATCGACGTGTACTGGGAGTACACCGGGACCTCGCTGATCACCTTCAACAAGATCACCGACAAGCTCGATGCCGCCGGCACCTATGCCAAGGTGAAGGAACTCGACGCCGCCAAGGGCCTCGTCTGGCTCGATCCGTCCAAGGCCAACAACACCTATGCCTTCGCCATGCGCGCGGCGGACGCCAAGGCCAAGAACATCGTCTCGATCTCCGACCTCGCGGCCAAGATCAACGGCGGCGACAAGCTGACCTTCGGCTCGAATGCCGAATTCTACGCCCGCCCGGACGGCCTGAAGCCGCTCGAAGACAGCTACGGCTTCAGCTTCGGCCGTGACTCGGTGAAGCGCATGGATACCGGCATCGTCTATCAGGCGCTGAAGGATGGTCAGGTCGATGTCGGCCTGGTCTTCGCCACTGACGGGCGCATCCCGGCCTTCGACTTCGTGGTGCTGAAGGACGACAAGGGCTACTTCCCGACCTATGCGATGACCCCGGTGGTCCGCAAGCAGGTGCTCGACGCCAACCCGCAGCTGGCCGAAATCCTGAACGGACTCTCCGCCAAGCTCGACGACGCCACCATGGCGAAGCTCAACGCCTCGATCGACGTCGACAAGAAGACGGTGGAGGAGGCTGCCGCCGGCTTCCTGAAGCAGCAGGGCCTGATCTGAGGCCTGCTCTCTCGCGCAACGCGCAGAGCCGAAACGAGGAATGGCCGGGTGCAGCCCGGCCATTTGCATGTGTGGCAGTGTCCCGGCTCGGCTCAGCTCAGCCGGTAGATGTCCGGCCGGCGGTCCGCCAGATAGTTATGGCCGGCGCGCCAGGCGTCGACGGTGGAGCGCTTCACTTCGGCAGCGATGATCGCGGCACCCTGATCGTCCGCCCCCGCCAGCACCGATCCATTCGGCGCGGTGATGCGGCTCATGCCGATGAAATCGAAGGTCGCGTCGCGGCCCACGACATTGGCATAGACGACGTGGCAGCCATTCTCATAGCCGCGCGCCGGCACCAGCACGTCCGGCACCACGCTGTATGGCCGGCTGGTGGCGCTGATGACGATGAGCGTATCCGCGCCGCGCAGCACGAGATCGCGGGCGGCCTCGGCGAACTCCAGATCATAGCAGATCAGCAGGCCGAGCTTCAGCCCGCCCCACTCCATGACCGGCGAGGGCGTGCCGGGGGCGAACAGGCTCTTCTCGTAAGGTCCCCAGAGATTCACCTTGCGATAATTGCCGCGCACCGTCCCGTCCGGACCGATGGCGATGGCGGAATTGTAGCGCGTGGCACCCGCCTGCTCGGCATAGCCGGCGATGATGCCTTTGCCCGCGCGCCGGGCAAGCGCGCCGATCTCCAGAATGAACGCGGAATCCTGGTCCACGGCCAGCCGCTCCACGCGCTGGGCCTCCCCATAACCGCACAAGGCAAGCTCCGGCAGCACGATGAGCTCGGCCTCCGGCGCGCTATCGATGGCCCGCTGCACCATGGCGAGTGCTTCGTCATGGCTCTCCGGCGGCGTGGCGGTCTGGGCCACTGCGATATGCAGGCTGTCCTTCATGGTCGTTCCCTCAAACGCAGAAGGCCGGGTCTGTCGATCCCGGCCCAATCAAACGCAAGCTCTGTCGAGCCGGCCTTACGGGCGGGCAGCCGGCAGCCGTCTTTCAGAGCGATCCAGACGGTCTCCAGGTGGGACATGGCATCCTGTCAGGCCGTGGGCAGGCTGCGGCCACTGATACACGGCAGGCTGCGTATCGGAGTGACCTATCCGACCTTGCGCATCAGATAGACGACAGAGAACGGCGCAGCTCCGCATCATCTCTACGCAGAGATTTGCGGCACACAAAGGCATCGATGGGCCGCGCCGCATTGGCGCGACCAGGTGCGATGAACGCGGCTGCTGCGGGCGCCCGCGCCGTCGCGGATCGCTGACAGTCCCGCATCCAACCGCGGAGCTGCCGCCGCGGGCTGACACGGCTGAGGATCTGAAGCGAGGTGCCTTGAGTTGATTGGCACGGTACGGACCGTGCAGGCGCGCCAGGGATTTGATAGGGCTCGGGACGCCAGCAACCGGAGCGGGGCCGGGAGAAATCGGGCCGGGCCAGCGCGGGCTCGACCTGCGGGGCGATGCGGAAACGATGGACGTCCCCGAACGGGCGCAGAAGGCGCAGAAGGCCCATCCGCTCGGGTGGAGGCAATGCGCGCCAGATGCGCGACGGCTCGGCAATTCGATTTCACGCGAATACGTGGAAATACGATAAAAAGACATGAAATTGATGTGATAATGGGCCGGGAGATGCGCCTCTCCTCACATGAATTTCCGGCGTCCCAATGCGCCACCGCCGCCTCATCGACTAATAATCTATCTTTAATATAGACAATAAGATCGGGCTGTGCCACGCATTACCGTCCCGCCAGAGAGGGAAGGGTTCATGAGCCAGTTTACCATCGTCGGATTGAGCGGGGGCCTGTCCTCCCCCTCGCGCACGCTGTCGCTTGTCACGCTTGCCGTCGATGCGGTGACGCGGGCGACCGCCAAGGCGGGGCTCGTGCCGCAGTCCCGCATTATCGATGTCGCGGCGTTGCCGGGCATCGGGCAATTGCGTTCGCGCGCCGACGCCGATACGCCGGAAGAGGACGCCTTGCGGGCGGTGGAGCAGGCGGATCTGCTGGTCGTCGGCTCGCCGGTCTATAAGGGCTCCTATTCCGGCCTGTTCAAGCATTTCATCGATCTGGTCGATTACCGCAGCCTGATCGGCACGCCGGTGGCGCTGCTGGCGACGGGCGGCAGCGAGCGCCATGCGCTGGCGATCGAGCACCAGCTGCGCCCGCTCTTCGCCTTTTTCCAGGCCCAGCCGCTCGGCACCGGGCTATTCCTGACCGAGCGCGAGCTGGTCGATGGCCGCATCGTCACCGAGCCTGCCCAGCAGCGTCTGGCGCGTCTGGTGGAAGAAGCGGCGCACGCGGCCGAGGGGCGGGTGCGCGCCCGCCACCGCGCGGCCGAGGCGGCCGCCTGATGTCGCTCGCCGAGACCCGTTCGCCCGCCGCCGCCGACCGAGCCACAGCCGCGCGGGCGGTCGTCCCGCTTCGCCGCCGTCTGGCGCGGCTGGAAGCACGGCTCGCCGGCTGGGTACTGCCGCTCCTCCTGGTCGTGTTATGGGAAGCGCTGTCCCGCGCCGGCATGATCGCGCCCACCGTGCTGCCGGCCCCCTCGGCGGTGGCGCTGGCCGGCTGGCAGGCGCTGAAATCCGGCGAACTGCTGCACAATATCGGCGTCAGCACGCTGCGCGCTTTAGCCGGTCTTCTCGTCGGCGGGCTCATCGGCTTTGCTCTGGGCATCGCCAACGGCCTGTGGGATCTCAGCTTCCGCTACACCGACACCACGCTGCAGATGATCCGCAACGTGCCGCATCTGGCCCTGATCCCGCTGGTCATCCTGTGGTTCGGCATCGACGAGGAGGCGAAGCTCTTCCTCGTCTCGCTCGGCGTGTTCTTTCCCGTTTACATCAACACGCTGCACGGCGTGCGCAGTGTCGATCCGCAGCTCATCGAGATGGGCCGGGTCTACGGCATGAGCCCGCTGACCCTGTTCCGCCGCATCATCCTGCCGGGCGCGCTGCCCTCGATCTTCGTCGGGCTGCGCTTCGCGCTGGGCATCATGTGGCTGACGCTGATCGTCGCCGAAACCATCGCGGCCTCCTCGGGCCTCGGCTACATGGCGATGCAGGCGCGCGAGTTCCTGCTGGTCGACATCGTCGTGCTGGCCATCCTCATCTATGCCCTGCTGGGCAAGCTCGCCGACGTGCTCACCCGCCAGCTGGAACGCGCCTGCCTGCAATGGCATCCCGCCTTCCAGACGCTCGGAGGTGAGGAATGAACGCGCCGGCCCCGCCCGCCACCTTCGCTGAAGCATCCGCCGCGATCTCGGGTGGCCTTGACGTATCGATCCGGCGCCTGTCGCGCCATTTCGGCACCAAGCGCGTGCTGGAAGGCGTCGATCTCGACATCCCCGCCGGGCAGTTCGTCGCCGTGATCGGGAAAAGCGGCTGCGGCAAGAGCACGTTGCTTCGTCTCCTTGCCGGCCTCGATACGCCCACAGGCGGCACGATCGATCTCAATGGCGCGCGTGACGACGCCGCCGTGCGCATCATGTTCCAGGAGCCCCGTCTGCTGCCCTGGCAGCGCGTGCTCGCCAATGTCGAGGTCGGCGTCCCCGCGCGGCTCCAGGGCGAGGGCCGCCATGCCCGCGCCCGGGCGCTTCTCGCCGAGGTCGGGCTGGCCGCGCGCGCCGGCGAGTGGCCGGCGGTGCTGTCGGGCGGCCAGCGCCAGCGCGTGGCTCTCGCCCGGGCGCTCGCCAGCGGGCCGCGCGTGCTGGCGCTGGACGAGCCGCTCGGCGCGCTCGACGCGCTCACCCGCATCGAGATGCAGGCGCTGATCGAACGCATCTGGCGCGAGCAGGGTTTCACCGCCGTGCTCGTCACCCATGACGTTGCCGAGGCGCTGGCGCTCGCCGACCGCGTGATCCTGATCGACCATGGCCGGATCGCGCTGGATCTCGACGTTCCGCTGCCGCGCCCGCGCCGGCGCGGCTCGGCCGAACTTGCCGCCCTCGAAGGCCAGATTCTGAGCCGCCTGCTCGGCAGCTGACCCTCTTTCCACATCCCGCGCCGGAGACTGCCATGACACGCCTGACCCGACGTACCCTCCTCGCCGGCGCCGCCGGCTTCACCGCCGCACTGGCGGCCCCCGGCCTGCGCCCGGCCTTCGCCGCCGCCACGGAGGTACGCGTCGGCTTCCAGAAATACGGCATGCTGGTGCTGCTGAAAGGCCGCGGCATTCTGGAAAAGAAGCTGGAGCCTCTCGGCGTGTCGGTAAAATGGGCGGAGTTCGCCGCCGGCCCGCAAATGCTGGAGGCGCTGAACGCCGGCGCCATCGATATCGGCCAGACCGGCGAGACCCCGCCGATCTTCGCCCAGGCGGCGAGCGACAATCTTGTCTATTTCGCCAATGAGCCGCCGGCCCCGAAGGGCGAGGCGATCCTTGTGCCGCAGAACAGCCCGATCCAGTCGGTGAAGGACCTTAAAGGCAAGACGGTCGGTCTCAACAAGGGATCGAACGTGCATTTCCTTTTGGTGAAGGCGCTGGAACAGGCCGGCCTCGCCTATTCCGACATCACCGTGAAGTTCCTGCCGCCGGCCGATGGGCGTGCCGCCTTCGAGAAGGGCGCGATCGATGCCTGGGTCATCTGGGACCCGTTCCAGGCCTCGACCGAGGTGGCGAGCAAGGCCCGTGTCCTCACCACGGCCGAGGGCATCGTGCCCAACTACCAGTTCTATCTCGGCTCGCGTTCCTTCGCCGAAGCCAATCCCAAGGTCATCGCGGCGCTGATCAGCGCCATCGACGAGACCAATGCGTGGATCCAGAAGGATCCCGCCGCCGCCGTCGCGGAACTGGCGCCGACCACCGGCATTCCCGCGCCGATCCTGTCCATCGCCATCGGCCGCCAGAGCTTCGGCGTGAAGCCGCTGACCGACAAGGTGATCGCCGACCAGCAACTGATTGCCGACACGTTCTTCGAGCTCGGCCTCGTGCCGAAGAAGATCGTGGTGGCCGACGCGGTGCTGCGGGCCGGGCTTTGAGCCGTTGCGGGCAAGGCAAGGCGGCGGCGAAACGGCTGGCTCATCAGAAGCCAGGCGAAGGCAGCCACGGGGAACGCCCGGCGCGCCGCTGCGCCGCCGCGCATTCCCGAGGGTGGTACGCCGGCAGTGCAGCCGAGCGCTGTCATCCCTCCCCACCTTGTCAAAACGCCGCCGCAAATCCGTGACTTGGCCTCGGCCTCGGAGAGTTCGATCAGCAGATTGGCGAACATCGGTCGGAAACGCCCCGCCAGCGCTTACGGCGGACACCGGGACCGGCGCTCCAGTCACCTCGCCATCTGGTCGGGCAAGCCTCTAGCGAATCTCGAAGGGCAGATTGGCGCTCGCCGCCGCGCCGCGCCCGTCGCGCAGATCGACGAAGATCCGGTAGCGCCCCGGCGGCAGGCCGGCGATGCGGGCGCCGCGCGAATCGCCTTCCACCACAGCGCCTTCGTGAATTTGTGGCCGGCGCTCGGCGTCGCCCGCCACGCCGCGATCCGTGCTCTCCGACATCACGTACCAGCGGGTCTGGAGCGCGTCGCCGTCCGGGTCGTTCGCCTCCAGCACCACGGCGCCGCCGGTGGCCGGCCAGGAGGCGAAGGGCGCGCTTTCCGTGTCGCGGAAGCGCAGCGCGGCGATGCGCGGGGCGTGGTTGCCGTCGGGCGTGCGCCCGCCCCAGGCCTCGGCCATCGATTCGGAGGCCTCTGTCCATTCGCCGGTGGGCAGGCGCAGGCTGTGCCAGGTCGGCGTCACCTCCTGCTTGTCGCCCCACAGGAACAGGATGGCGCCGGGGCCGTTCGGCTCCAGCGCGGCGAGATAGCGGCGCAGCTGGATCGCGCGCTGGGTCGAGGTCAGCTCGAACGGCGCGCCCCATGGCGCGGTGGCGGCCTGCCACTGGCCGAGCGCGCCGAGCTCGGTGATCACGATCGGCCCGGTCCAGCCCTGGTCGCGGGCGCGGGCCTCGACCGAATAGACCGCGTCGCCATAGGTGTTGATGCCGAGCACGTCGATATGCGGGGCGGCGGCCTTCAGCCGGGCCACCTTGTCGGTGCCGGTCTCGGCCAGCACGGCGATGGTCGGGTGGGCGGGATCGAGGCGTTTCACCATCGCCGCCACTTCTTCAAGGGCGGGCCAGACCGCGGAGGTGTCAGCGAGCTCGGATTCGACCTCGTTGCCGATGCCCCACATCAGCAAGGCGGGATGGGTGCGGTAGCGCTCGACAATGACGCGGAAGGCGGCGAGCTGGCGCTCGACGAAGGCCCGGTCGGCATAGTCCACGCCGCGCCGGGGATGCTCCACCCACAAACCCACGATCACCTTGAGTCCGGCCGCCTGCGCCGCGTCCAGCAGCGCGCCGGGATCGCCGCCATAGTTGCGCACCGTGGTGGCGCCGAGCGCCGCGAGCTCGGGCAGCGGCCCGTCCCCGGCCGCGCCGCGCACGCGGAAGGGGGAGCCGTCGACGCGAAGCTGCGTGCCGTCGATCGTTACCTCGGCGGCCTGTACGTTCTCCGGCAGTAACGCGAGCAGAAGCCCGGCCAGCAGCACGGCGCGGCGGAATCCGGGACGGTCGAGACGCGGCATGGCGGTCCTTTCAGCAGCGGCCGGGCCGGTTCCCGGCGCTCACCCCTGCGCGCGCCGGGCGCGGTGGGCGTCGAGATCGACCGGGCGGTCGGGCACGCGGATCTGGAAGGTGGCGCCCATGGTGCCGGGCACCAGCTCGATGTCCCCGCCATGGGCCTTCATCAGTTCCGAGGCGATCACGAGCCCGAGCCCGGTGCCGCCGCGCCGCGCCGAGCCCTGGAACGGCTCAAACAGGTGGGCGCGGGCGCGCTCCGGCACGCCGGGGCCGGTATCTGCGACCTCGATGACCACGGTGGCGCCCTCGCGCCGGCCGGTGATGCGGATCTGGTCGCGGTCGGGATCGTTGGGCGCGCGGCCGGAGAGCGCTTCGAGCGCGTTGCGGGAGAGGTTCAGCAGCACGCGGAAAAGCTGGTCCGGGTCGGCATCGACGCTCAAGCCCCGCTCGATCGATTCCACCCAGCCGATGGAGGCCTCTTCCTCCGGGCCGAGGCCCAGCGTGTCGCGCACCTCGGCCACCAGCGGCGCGAGCGGGATCATCTGCCGCTCCGGCTCGGGCTCCTGCGCGCGGCCATAGGCCAGCGTCTGCTGGCAGTAGGAGATGGCGCGGTCGAGCGCGGCTTCCAGCTTCGGCGCGAAGCGCTGCACGGCGGGGTCGCGAATGTCGGCGAGGCGGTCGGAGATGAGCTGCACCGAGGCCAGCAGGTTGCGCAGGTCGTGATTGATCTTGGAAACCGCGAGACCGAGCGCGGCGAGATGGTTTTTCTGCTGCAGCGTATCGGCGATCTGGCGCTGCATCAGTGTGAGCTCGCGCTCGGCCTGCCCGATCTCGTCGAGCCGGTCGGCAGCGCCGGGGCGCGGCGGGGCGGCGGACGGATTGTCGCGGAACGCGATCATGCGCTGGGTGAGCCGGCGCATCGGGCGCACGAACATCCAGGCGAGGCCGAGATAGACCAGCGCGCCGGTCAGCGCGGCGATCACCAGCGACACCAGCGCGATGTTGCGGGCAAAACGGAGCATCGCCTTGCGCAGCGGGGTTTCGCTGAGCACGATTTCGATGAAGCCATCGCCGCGCGGCGCGGTGCCGACCGCGCGGATCACCCGGCCGTCGCGGGCCAGCAGCGTGTCGAAGGCTTCGGTCGCGGCCTGCCAGGGCGAGACGTCGCGGACATCGGCATGGTGGTCGACTTCCGGCGGCATGTCGGTGGAGGCGAGCAGGCGGCGGGTATTGTCGCGCTTCATCGCGACCGTGATCGCGCCCACGCTGTCGAGCAGTTCGCGGGTCAGCTCCGGCGAGATCATGCCCTCGGGCGCGGCGTCGAGCACGAGCGCGGCGGTGCGCGCCGCTGCCAGCCGGTCGGAGAGCCAGTTCAGCCGGAACGCGGCGATGGAGGGCACGATGATCAGGATTTCCGCCAGCAGCACGAAGGCGAGCGTGAACACCAGCAGCTTGCCGGAGAGGCCGAGATGGCGGGGAATCCGGGTTACCGCCGCGCGCGCGCACGATTCCCCCGCCGAGTCGCTATCGGCGGCCGGCAGGGAAGGGGGCAGCGGAGGCGTTTTCGCGCGGCTGGTCACTCGGGCTCCATGGGGAGGACGCCCTGCCTTCGCCGTACGGGCGGGCGCGTCCATTACGGCGATTCCAGCGCATGATTGCGGCGCGGACGAGACGGATACGTAGTATCCGCCAGGCGGGTTGCAAGGAGGGGCCGGCGAAGCGCCGCCCGAGAGCGTGCCGCAGAGGCCGGGATCGGTTTCTGCGAACCGTTCCGGGATCGGGAGTCGAGGATCCAGATTCGAGGATCGAGACCTGGTGATCGAGACTCCGATTGACTTGGCCGGGCGCCCCCCCTATAAGCCGCACCGAACCACGGCTGCCTTGGCGGTCGGGCTGTTCTCCGCATTTGCGCATGTGCGCCGCGACAGGTTTCGCGGCCGGCCGGATACGGGGCGACATTCCGGTCCGGGCGGCTTTTTTAATCAGATGCGGAGAATTCCCGTGAAGCGCACTTATCAACCGAGCAAGCTCGTGCGCGCCCGCCGGCACGGCTTCCGTGCGCGCATGGCGACCCGTAACGGCCGTAAGATCATCGCCGCCCGCCGGGCGCACGGTCGCAAGCGTCTCTCGGCCTGACATGGCTGGAGTTGGCCGCGCCCTCGTCTGAGAGGATCGGCGCTCCCATGCACCGGCTCGTCAAGCGCAAGGATTTTCTGGCCGCTGCCAAAGGCTTGCGCGCCAATTCAGGCCCCTTGCTGCTGCAGGCCCGTGATCGCGCGGACGAAGATTGTCCGCGCATCGGCCTCACGGTCACCAAGAAACACGGCAATGCCGTCGAGCGGAACCGCATCAGGCGGCGCCTGCGCGAGGCGGTCCGCGACGCCCTGCCGCGCGCCGGCCGCCCCGGTTTCGATTATGTGATCGTCGCCCGGCGCGCCGCGCTCGGCACGCGTTTTACCGAACTCGTGAATGACGTGGAGCGCGGGATCGGCCGCCTCCATTCTGGAAGCCGGCGCGGGCCAAGGCCCGCTGCGGGGGGACGTGCGACGCGGGACGCCGTGCGCGCTGACGGAGAGGCCGCCAATGACGTCTGAAAACCGCAACATGATCGTTGCCATCGTGCTGTCGATGGCGGTGCTGATCGCCTGGCAGTACTTCTCCGGCGTCCCGCAGATGGAAGCGCAGCGTCAGGCCCAGCAGGCCCAGCAGCAGGCCGCCTCGACGGGCGCGCCGCAGCCTGCCGCCGACGGCACCTCGGCTCCCCTCGCCCCCGGCGCCACGGCGCCCGCCCCGTCGGCGGTCGCGCCCAAGGCGATGACCCGCGAAGAAGCCCTCGCCCGCACCCCGCGCGTTGCCATCGAGACCCCGAGCGTCATCGGTTCGGTCTCGCTCCGCGGCGCGCGCATCGACGATCTGTCGCTCAAGAACTACCGAGAGACGGTGAACCCCGACAGCCCGATCATCGTGCTGCTCTCGCCCTCGGGCGGTCCTAATCCGTTCTACTCCGAATTCGGCTGGGTCCCGGCGACCGGCTCCAACGTCAAGGTCCCCGGCAGCGACACGGTGTGGACCGCGCCGGAAGGCGCCAAGCTCACGCCCCAGACCCCGCTGGTGCTGACCTTCGACAATGGCGAAGGCCTGACCTTCCGCCGCACCCTCTCGATCGACGACAACTACATGTTCCATGTCGTCGACGAGGTGGACAACGCCACCGCCGCGCCGGTGGCCCTGCATCCCTTCGCGCTGGTCTCGCGCCACGGCACCCCGCACACGCTCGGCTACTACATCCTGCATGAAGGCCTCATCGGCGTGACCAGCGAGGCCGGCCTGCACGAGATCAAGTACAAGTCCATCGCCGAGACCAAGAGCGAGAGCTTCGCCTCGGTCGGCGGCTGGCTCGGCATCACCGACAAGTACTGGGCGGCGACCGTGATTCCCGGCGCCGAGGAGAAGGTGCAGGCGCGCTTCTCCGCGACCAGCAACGGCCCGGACCTCACCTACCAGACCGATTTCCTCGGCGATGCCGTCACCGTCGCGCCGGGCGCCAAGGGCACCACGGATGGGCGCCTGTTCGCCGGCGCCAAGGTGGTGCAGCTCGTCGACGGCTACCAGACCCAGTACAATATCGACCGCTTCGACCTGCTGATCGACTGGGGCTGGTTCTATTTCATCACCAAGCCGCTGTTCCTGGTCATCGACTGGATCTACCGCTTCGTCGGCAATTTCGGCGTCGCGATCCTGATCGTCACCGTGATGCTCAAGGGCGTGTTCTTCCCGCTCGCCAACAAGAGCTACGCCTCGATGGCGAAGATGAAGGCGGTGCAGCCCGAGATCGCCGCGCTCAAGGAGCGCTATGGCGACGACCGGATGAAGCTGCAGCAGGAGATGATGGAGATCTACAAGAAGGAGAAGATCAACCCGATCGCGGGCTGTCTTCCGATCCTGATCCAGATCCCGGTCTTCTTCGCGCTGTACAAGGTGCTGTTCGTCACCATCGAAATGCGGCATGCGCCGTTCTTCGGCTGGATCAAGGACCTCTCGGCGCCCGATCCCACCACCATCTTCAACCTGTTCGGCCTGATCCCGTGGGATCCGGGTACCGTGCCGGTGATCGGTCACTTCCTGCTGCTCGGCGTTTGGCCGATCATCATGGGCATCACCATGTGGGTGCAGATGAAGCTGAACCCGGCCCCGCCGGACCCGACCCAGAAGATGATCTTCGACTGGATGCCGCTGGTGTTCACCTTCATGCTGTCGTCCTTCGCGGCGGGCCTGGTGATCTACTGGGCGTGGAACAACACGCTCTCGGTGATCCAGCAGTCGATCATCATGCGCCGTCACGGCGTGAAGGTGGAATTGTGGGGGAACGTCAAGGGGATGTTCACCCGCAAGAAAACCAAGCCGAGCTGAGGCGGGCGCGCGATCATGACGTCGGAGCCCGACGCCTCCGGCTTCTCGCCCGAGGAAATCGAAACCGGCCGCCGGCTGTTCGCGGGCGAATGGAAATTCCTGTCGGCGGCGCCCACCATCGAGACGATGCCGCCGATGCGCGGCATCGAGATCGCGCTGGCCGGGCGCTCGAATGTCGGCAAGTCGAGCCTCGTCAACGCGCTCACCGGCCGCAAGGCGCTGGCGCGCACCTCGGTGACGCCGGGGCGCACGCAGGAGCTGATCTTCTTCGGCCTCGGCCCGGACCTCACCCTGGTCGACATGCCGGGCTACGGTTTCGCCAAGGCGCCGAAGGACAAGGTTGATGCCTGGACCGCGACGATCCACGCCTATCTGCGCGGCCGGGCAAATCTTGCCCGCGTCTTCGTGCTGATCGATTCCCGCCACGGGCTGAAGCCGATCGACCTCGGCGTGTTGGACGGGCTCGACAAGGCGGCTGTGTCCTACGCCATCGTGCTCACCAAGTCCGACCAGCTCAGCCAGGCGGCGCTCGCGGCCCGCATCGCCGAGACTGAGGCTGCGCTCAAGCGCCGTCCGGCGGCGTTCCCCACCGTGTTCGCGACCTCAAGCCGCGAGGGCGACGGCATGGGCGAACTGCGCGCCGCCGTGGTGCGGCTGATGGAAGAGCGCGGCATCATGTCGAACTCGTGATCCGGCTATTGATCGCGGTCATGGAAACCGGATGATCTTCCGGCATTCTGGCGCCTTCACCAAGGGAAGGAACGCCGATGCCTAAGATGAAAGCCGCGATCTTCGTCGAGCCCGGACGCATCGTCCTCGATGAGAAGCCGATCCCTGACGTTGGCCCGCTCGACGCATTGGTGCGCATCACCACCACCACCATCTGCGGCACCGACGTGCACATCCTCAAGGGTGAGTATCCGGTCGAGAAGGGCCTGACCATCGGCCATGAGCCGGTCGGGATCATCGAGAAGCTGGGTTCCGCCGTCTCCGGCTTCTCCGAGGGCCAGCGCGTCATCGCCGGCGCCATCACCCCCTCCGGCCATTCCTTCGCCTGCCTATGCGGCTGCAGCTCGCAGGACGGCGCGGGCACCAAACACGGCTTCAAGGCCATGGGCGGCTGGAAGTTCGGCAACACCATCGACGGCACCCAGGCCGAATATGTCCTGGTGCCGGACGCGCTCGTCAATCTCGCCCCGGTGCCGGACGGCCTGTCGGACGAGGAAGTGCTGATGTGCCCCGACATCATGTCCACCGGCTTCTCCGGCGCGGAGAGCGGGGCGGTACAGATCGGCGACACGGTGGCGGTGTTCGCGCTCGGCCCGATCGGCCTGTGCGCAGTGGCCGGCGCCAAACTCAAGGGCGCGACCACGATCATTGGCGTCGACACCGTACCCGCGCGCCTCGCCATCGCCGCCTCGCTCGGCTGCAATCATGTCGTCGACTTCAAGAAGGGCGATGTGGTCGACCAGATCATGGCGATCACCGACGGGCGCGGCGTCGATGTCTCGATCGAGGCGCTCGGCACGCAAGGCACTTTCGAATCGGCGCTGCGCGTGCTGCGGCCCGGCGGCACGCTGTCCTCGCTCGGCGTCTATTCCAGCGATCTGACCATTCCGCTCGGCGCTTTCTCGGCCGGGCTCGGCGACAACAAGATCGTCACCACGCTGTGCCCGGGCGGCAAGGAGCGCATGCGCCGGCTGATGGAGGTGATCGCCTCGGGCCGGGTCGACCTCAAGCCGCTGGTGACACACCGCTACAAGCTCGACGATATCGAGGCCGCCTACGAGCTGTTCTCGCACCAGCGCGACGGCGTGCTCAAGGTCGCGATCACGCCCTGATTCGGGCTGCCGTCACGTCCTGCCCCGGCGGCGCTCCGGGGCGGGCTCAGCCGTCATTGGCGGAATTGAGCTGCTCGGCGGGAATATAGTCGGCCGGCGCGCGCACGCGCAGGCCGGGCCCGCCGCCGGCGCTGGCGAGGCCGCTGTCGAGGAATTCGACACCCGCCGCCTCCAGCGTCCGGCGCAGCCGCGCCGTCTCCCCCGGATCATCGTCGCCCCCGGGCTCGGCGCCCTGCTCGAAGGCTTCGAGCCATGTGCCCGGCACGCGGGCGCGGCTGGCAAGCTCGTCGGCCGGCCAGTCCAGCAGGGCGCGGGCCGCGCGGCACTGCGCGGCTGAGAGCGTGGGGGTGAGGTTCGAGGATGCCATCGCCTGTTCTCCCGTCGCGCCGCGAACCGGAACATTCCCGGCTCCCGGCGGTATCCGTATCGGGGAACAACGCGCGAAGCCGGATTCGGCTCCGCGCGCGCTGCGATTTTCGCTATGCGCCTTGCGCCGCGGTCAGGCCGCGTCGGAGGCGGCGCTGCCGGTGAGGATGGCGTGGATGGCCGCGGCGTCGCGGCTGTTGCGCAGCTTCTTGGCGACCTCGGGGTCGCGCAGCAGCCGGGCGACGCGCGCCAGCGCCTTGAGATGGTCCGCCCCGGCGGCTTCCGGTGCCAGCAGCAGGAAGATCAGGTCCACCGGCTCGCCGTCCAGCGCCTCGAAGTCGATCGGCTTGTCCAGCCGCGCGAACATGCCGAACAGCGTGTCCATCTTGGCGAGCTTGCCGTGCGGAATGGCGATGCCGTGGCCGACGCCGGTGGAACCCAGGCGCTCGCGCTGGTTCAGCGTCTCGAAGATTTCGCGTTCGTCCCGCTTCAGCAGCTCCGCCGCCCGCGCCGACAATTCCTGCAATGCCTGCTTCTTGCTCGTGACCTTCAGGGTCGGGAAGACGGCGGGCAGCGCCAGTATATCGTTCAACGCCATGGGAAGATCCGGGTGCAGCCTTTTTGTGGGGCGCGGGGGAAGATCCTCGCGCGCCCCAAGAGATTGGAGGGCGGTCAATGAACGTCTTCCGCGGCGCGGCTGGGCGGGTCAACCCAGCCGACATGGCCGTCGGCCCGGCGATATACCACATTGATCCCGCCATGGCCGGCATGACGGAACACCAGCACGGCGGCGCCGGTGAAGTCCAGCTCCAGCACGGCGTCGCTCACAGCGAGGCGCGGCAGGTTGGCGGTCTGCTCGGCGACCACGGTCGGGCTCCAGCCATCGAGGGCTTCGGCATCGTCATGGTCGGGCGCGGAAAACACCGTGAGCGGCACGCGCTCGGGCAGCAGGGCGGCGGCGGCGTCCTCGCCATTGACGAGGTGACGCTTCACCCGGCTCTTGTAGCGGCGCAGCCGGGTTTCGATGCGCTCCACGGCGGCGTCGGCGCTGGCATAAGGATCCTGCGCGTCGCCATGGGCCTGGAGGATGGTGCCGCTGTCGAGGTGCAGCGCGCAGTCCGAGCGATAGCCGGACCCCTCGCGCGCCACCGTGACGTGGCCCGACCAGCCGCCGTCGAAATATTTGCCCATCGCCTCGGCCAGTCGCTCGGAAACGCGTTGGCGCAGCGCTTCCCCTACGTCGAGATTTTTACCAGAAACCCGCAGCGGCATGGTGCCTAGTCCCTTTGCTGGGGCAAACCGTGCGTCAGCGCGTCGACACGCTGCCCGGCGGTCTGCCCGAACCCCTTACTTGCCCGGCCGGTGCCTTAAAGAGGTAGGAGCCGCGAGGGAAAGTGTCAACGCGAACCGTAGGGGAGCCGTGGAAAGCCCCATCTTCCGTCACGCCGAGACCGCGGCCTGCTTCTCCCGGCGGCGCTGCACCGAGGAAGGAATGCGCATTGCCTCGCGATATTTGGCGACCGTGCGGCGGGCGATGTCGATGCCGGCCTCGCGCAGCTTCTGCACCAGCGTGTCGTCGGAGAGCACGTCGTCCGGCGTCTCGGCGTCGATCATCTGCTTGATGCGGAAGCGCACCGATTCCGCCGAATGCGCCTCGCCGCCATTGGAGGCGGAAATGGAGGACGAGAAGAAATATTTCATCTCGAAGATTCCGCGCGGCGTCGCCATGTATTTGTTCGACGTCACGCGGGAAACCGTCGATTCGTGCATGCCGATGGCGTCGGCCACCATGCGCAGGTTCAGCGGGCGCAGATACTGCACGCCCAGCGTCAGGAAGGCGTCCTGCTGCTTCACGATCTCGATCGCCACCTTGAGGATGGTGCGGGCGCGCTGGTCGAGCGAGCGCGTGAGCCAGGTCGCGGTCTGCATGCAGTCGGTGAGGAAGGCCTTCTCGCGCTCATTGCGCGTGGTCTTCTGCACCCGCGAGTAATAGGCCTGGTTCACCAGCACGCGCGGCAGCGTGTCGGAGTTCAGCTCCACCAGCCAGTTGTCGGCGGTGCCGCGCACGAACACGTCCGGCACGATGGGCTGGATGATGCCGGAGCCGAAGGCGAGGCCCGGCTTGGGGTTGAGGCGGCGGATTTCGCCGACCATTTCGGCGAGGTCGTCGTCATCGACGCCGCAGACGCGCTTGAGCGTGGTGAACTCGCGCTTGGCCAGCAGTTCGAGATGAGCAAGCAGCGCCGCCATCGCCGGGTCGTAACGGTCGCGCTCCTTGAGCTGGATGGCGAGGCACTCGGCGAGCGAGCGCGCGCCGATTCCCGGCGGGTCGAAGGACTGGACGATGGCCAGCACCTTCTGCACCAGCTCGGACGAGGCACCGAGACGCTCGGCGATGCCGGCGAGGTCGGCGGACAGATAGCCGGCCTCGTCGATCAGGTCGATCAGGTGCTGGCCGATCAGCCGCTCGACCGGATCGGCGACCGCCAGCATGAGCTGGCCTTCCAGATGGTCGGCGAGCGTGGTCTGCGCCGAGACGAAGGCTTCGAGATTGTAGCCGTCCTCGTCGCCGCCGCCCGAGCCGACCCCGGACCATTCCGAATAGGACGGTTCCGCGCCGGGGGAGGCACCAACGCTTTCGCGCCCGGCATCGTCGGGAAACACGTTCTCCAGCCCGGTGTCGAGCCGGTCCTCGATCGCGCTGCGGCTGGTGTCGAGCCGTTCCTCCAGCCAGTCGGAGGTCGCTTCCTCACGCCCGGCGCCATGCGAATCGGCGCCGGAATCGAGCGCACCGTCCGCTTCGCCGTGGCGGCCCTCATAGTCGTCGTGCCGTCCGCTCTCGCCGGCCTCGCCGCCACCCTCGCCGTCGTCGCCGGAACGTTCGCCCTCGGGCTCGGTGGGGCGCTCCAGCAGCGGGTTGCGCTCCAGCTCCGCCTCGACATAGGCCACCAGATCGAGATTGGAGAGCTGCAGCAGCTTGATGGCCTGCATCAGCTGCGGCGTCATCACCAGAGACTGGGTCTGGCGGAATTCGAGGCGCGGGCCTAGCGACATGACGCGCACTCCCTGGAAGGAGCGGTCGTGAGGGGGCTGAGGAACGCGGGCGCGATCATCTTAGAGACGGAACTCCTCGCCAAGATACAGCCGGCGCACATCCGGGCTCGCGACGATTTCGTCCGGCGAGCCTTCCATGAGCACCTGCCCGGAATGGATGATGTAGGCGCGGTCGATGAGGCCGAGCGTCTCGCGAACATTGTGGTCGGTGATGAGCACACCGATGCCGCGCTGGGTGAGGTGGCGTACCAGCGTCTGGATGTCGCCGACCGCGATCGGATCGATGCCGGCGAACGGCTCGTCCAGCAGCATGAAGGTCGGGCGTGAGGCCAGCGCCCGGGCGATCTCGACGCGCCGCCGCTCGCCGCCCGACAGCGCGATCGAGGGCGACTTGCGCACATGGGTGACGCGGAATTCCTCCAGCAGCCCGTCGAGTTCCTTCTCGCGCTGCTTGCGGCTCGGCTCCACCGCCTCCAGCACCGCGCGGATGTTGTTCTCGACCGAGAGGCCGCGAAAGATCGAGGCTTCCTGCGGCAGGTAGCCGACGCCGAGGCGGGCGCGGCGATACATGGGCAGGTGGGTCACGTCGTGGCCGTCGAGCTCGATGCGTCCGGCATCGGCCCTCACCAGCCCGGTGATCATGTAGAACATGGTGGTCTTGCCGGCGCCGTTCGGCCCGAGCAGGCCGACCGCCTCGCCGCGGCGCACGTTCAGCCCGGCCTGGCGCACCACGGTGCGCTGGCCATAGGTCTTCATCAGGCCGGTGGCGCTGAGAATGCCTTCGCCGCTGATATGGGTCGGGGTCGGGTAGCCGCGGCCCGGCGCCTTCTCGGCCGGCCGGGCGGTGGCGTCGGTTGGGCGAGCGCCCGCTTCGGGCTTGGCAGCCGGCGCCGGTTGCGGCGTGCCGCCATCACCAAAGCTACGCGTCCGCGTCGTCTGCCGCGCCTTGGCTCTACCGCCGAAACTGGAAAAAAATCCCACGCGCACCCTCCGTGGTGAGGCCACCACGGAATAGGTGATAAACGTTCAGGCGCGCTCTGGCAAATGGCATATGCAAGTTCCGGGCCGATTCGGCCGGGAAGCCTTGCGCAGCAATGCGCAGCGCACGAAGGTGGCGCAGAACCGTGCGGTCAGTGGCCGGCGCGTACCGTTCAGCGCGGCTTCGGCGCTCCCGGCGCGGCGCCTTCGGGCTGCTTCATGCTGTTGGGCACGATCAAGCTTTCCACGCGCCCGCCCTCGAAACGCGAGGTGCCGGAGGTCAGGTCGACCGTGAGCTTCTTGCCGCGGATCACGTTCGGGCCCGAGGTCAGCACCACCGGATTGCCGGTCAGCGTGATGGTGTTGGTGCGGTTCTCGAAGATGCCCTGGTCGCCGGTGGCGGTCTGTTCCTTGGTGGTGACCACGACCGAGCCGTTGATCTCCAGCCGGCGGATCGCCGAGGAGCTCATCGGGTTGCCCGCTGCCAGCGCCTCGGCATTGGACTTCCCCCCGGAAGTGGACTTGCCGCCGGAAGTGGACTCGCCGCCGGAAGTGGACTTGCCGCCGGAAGTGGACTTGCCGCCGGAAGCCGCCGCGGCTTCCTTGCCGTCGTAATAGACCACCAGTTCCTTGCAGCGCATCGTCGTGTCGCCCTGCTGCACCACGACATTGCCGGAGAACACCGCGCGCTTCTCCTGATCCATCACTTCGAGGCTGTTGGCGTCGATGCGGATCGGCTCGTCGCGGTTGGTCGCGAAGCCCTGCAGCGCGTTCGGCACATTGCGGCCCTGCGCATGGGCGGAGCCCGTCAGCGCGACGGCGGCGAGCGGCGCCAGCAGAGCGAGGGCGCAGGCGGCAAGGAGCGGGCGGGGAGACGACATCATGCAAGCATCTCTAGCGGGTGCGGCGGCGGCGTTCAATGGCGGAGCGGGCACGGTTTCGTGCGCGGGGGCCGCGTGCGCGAGGATGGCGTGCCCACGGCTCAAGGCGTGCCGCGCAGCGCGGGAGGCTCGGCCTTGTCGTCGCCCGGCGGCGGCATCTTGAAGTTGAGCCGGACGTTGCCGGTGAACAAGGCGCGGGAATCCTTCTGCGAGATTTCCATGCGGTCGGCGGTGAGGCTGCCGTCCTGATAGGTAAGTTCGACCGGGCGGTCGGAGGTGATCTTGCCGGACTTGATGTCCACCGCCGCCTCTTCGAGCTTGCCGCCATAGCCGGCATCGGTGCCGAAGCGCACGCCGTCGCTCAGCACGATCTGCTCCTGCTTGGTGTCGTAGCGCCCGGTCTTCGCGCTGAGCGTGGCCCAGCCCTGGCTCGGCAGCTCCACCTTCGCCTCGATCTGTTCAAGATCGACCCGGCTGGTATTGGTGAGGTCCTGCGAGGCGGACTGCGCGGTGACGCTGTAGCCGCGATTGTCGGCGGTGAAGCCCTGGAGCTTGGGGAACTCCATCTTGATGCGCGAGCCGGAGAGCGAGATGCGTCCGAGATCGAAGGGCAGGTTAACCGCCAGCTTGAGCGGATCGATATAGCTGGCCAGCACCGTGAGCCCGAGCACGATCAGCACGCCGGCCGGCAGCGCGACGCGCAGGAAGCGCACGAAGCGGCTGTTGCGGCGCGCGGCCTTGAAGGCGGCGTCCGCCCGGCGTCCGCCGCTGGCGGCTCCTTGGCCGGGGCGCGGCGCGGCCGGGCCGGTGCCGGCCCGCGCCGGACGGGTGCCGGCCTGCTCGGGAGGTTGCACGTATCGGTTCATCTGGTCCGCTGACTGTCCGTGCCGCCCCGGTTTAGACATATTCTGAAGATGATCGCATCCCGCGAGGGGTGCAAGGACGCCGCTTCGTGGCGGCCGGGCGTTTCATGCCCTCTCAACTGTGCGAAAAGATGTCCTCTTCCGGCCAGCCGGCGAGATCGAGCGCGGCGCGGGTCGGCAGGAAGCCGAAACAGGCCTCCGCCAGCCCGGTGCGGCCTTCCCGCGCCAGCATGGCGGCGAGCTTCACCTGCAGCGCGTGCAGATGCAGCACGTCCGAGGCGGCGTAGTGGAGCTGCGCGTCCGAGAGGTCGGTCGCCGCCCAGTCCGAGCTCTGCTGCTGCTTGGAGAGGTCGATGCCGAGCAGTTCGCGCACCAGCTCCTTCAAGCCATGGCGGTCGGTATAGGTGCGGGTCAGCTTCGAGGCGATCTTGGTGCACCACACCGGCGAGACCGTGAGCCCGAAGGTCTTGGACAGCACCGCGACATCGAAGCGGGCGAAGTGGAACAACTTCACATTGCCGGGATCGACCAGCAGGCGCTCCAGGTTCGGCGCGCTGCCCGGCCCGGCGCCGGCGGGAATCTGCACGATGTCGGCCGATCCGTCGCCATTGGAGAGCTGCACCACGCACAGCCGGTCGCGATGCGGGTTGAGCCCCAGCGTCTCGGTGTCGATCGCCACGAAGGGCGCGCGCGCGGGCGTGTAGTTGGCAAGGTCCGGCAGGTCGCCGCGATGAAGGCGGATGGTCATGTCATGGGCTTTCTGGAGCGGCGTCCGGTCAGCCGGCACGCGCCGCCGCATCGCCATGCGGCGCGCCGGGCCGGGAGTGGAGGCTCCTTAACATCCGCGCGCGCCGGCGATCAACCGTAGCGCGCCGTTTCACGCAAAGACCGCCTGCAGCGCGAGCGCCGCGAACAGGATGAGCCCGGCGTCGCGGTTGGAGCGGAACACGGCGAGGCACAGCGCCGGATCGTCGATATCGAGCCGCCAGACCTGCCAGGCGAGGTGGCCGGCAAAGGCCGCGAGCCCGGCATATGCCAGCGCGCCGGCGCCGGCCTGCGCGAGGGCAAGCCCGATCAGCGCCACGGCGGCGGCGTAGAACGCCACCAGCCACGGCCGCGTATTCTGGGCGAACAACCGGGCGGAGGACTTCACCCCGACAATGGCGTCGTCTTCGCGATCCTGATGGGCATAGATCGTGTCGTAGCCGATCACCCAGGACACGCAGCCGGCGTAAAGCAGCAGCGCGCTCGCCGGCAGGCTCTGCGTGAGGGCGGCGAAGCCCATCAGCGCGCCCCAGGAGAAGGCAAGACCCAGCACGAGCTGGGGAATCCAGATCACCCGCTTCATCAGCGGATAGATCGCCACCACGCCGAGCGAGGAGATCGCCACGATCATGGCGAAGGGCGGCAGGCACGCCAGCACCAGCAGCCCGGCCAGCGCCTGAAGGCCAAGAAAGGCGAAGGCGCGCCGCACGCTCACCTGGCCCGAGGGCAGCGGGCGCGAGCGGGTGCGCTCGACCCGGCCGTCGATGTCGCGGTCTAGAATGTCGTTCCAGGTGCAGCCGGCCCCCCGCATCGCCACCGAGCCGATGGCGAACAGCGCGAGCAGCAGCACCGCGTAGACCGACCAGCCGATGCCGGGCATGAGGGCGGCGAGCGCCACGGACCACCAGCAGGGAAGCAGCAGCAGCCAGCTGCCGATCGGGCGGTCGGCCCGCGCGAGGCGCAGATAGGGCCGCAGCCCGGCGGGCGCGCGTCGGTCAACCCAGTTGCCGCGCGCGGCGTCGGCGGGGCTTTCGACGGCGAGCGCGGCCGGGAGCGGCTTGGCGGCCTGATCGGCGGTTCCGGTCGGCACGGCCATGCGGCTCGAAGCCCCTTGTCAGCGCAGCGCGTTGCCGCCGAGCGTGTCGAACACGCCGCCGGGGCGGGAATTGGCGGTGGAGGGCAGGCCGGAGGGCAGGCCGAGGCCCGAGGACACCGCGCCCTGCGTCGGGGGTCCGCTGGGTCCGCCGCCGCCGGCGGCCTGCGCCTTGGCGGCGTCGCACACCTTGTTGCGGACGGAGGACACGCTGGCGAGGTTTTCCTTCATCTTGGGAAGGATGTCGTTCGGCACGCCGCAGCGCGCCTTGTTGGTGTTCAGATAGTCGTAGAATTTCTGCTGGGCGCTGACGAAATTGCGGAAGATCGGGCACAGCTCGGTAGGCGGGCGCTTCTTGCTGGACGCGCTCTGGATCGCCTGGCCACGCTTTTCGAGATCACCGCGGAGCTTCTCGATCGAGGTCTTGCATTCCTCCATCGCGGCGACGTCGGCCGGGCTCGGGCCCGCCTGCATGCCCATTCCGGGGGACATTCCACCGGGAGCCATCCCACCCGGAGCCATGCCGCCGGGAGCCATGCCACCCTGCGAGAAGCCGCCAGGTGCGGCAAGGCCGGGGGAGAAGCCCGGGGACTGCATGCCGTCGGGCGACATCAGCGCCGGCGCGGGCGCCGCGGCGGGGGCGACCGGCTCGGACGGCGCGGGAAGCGCGGCCGGTTCCTCGGAGGTGACGCTGCCACCCGGCGTGCCGATCCACTGCGCGCTCGCGGGCAGGGTCGCCGCGAGGCTGAGGACACCCGCCAGCGCGCAGGCTGCGAGCTGTCCGCTATGCCGCCGCGCGGTAGCGCGGAGCGCACGTCCTTCCCCGGCGATTGACGTCGATCGTCTCATGCAGCTTGTCCGCCCATGCAACATTCTTGACCCAGCGTGATACAGAGGCCCTAAAGATTGGGCAACATCACGGCACAGCCACCTAGCGGAAATATGCGATCAAAACATGGTCGGACCCAGTGAATCATCATCGTTCTCGCCCGTCGAGGCGCGCAGCGACGCCGCCTACGATTTCCGCGCGCAGCGGCTGTTCGTCGACGAGCCGCTCGGTGAGGGCGTTGAAATCCAGCTCGACCGTGACCGCGCGCATTATGTGAACGACGTGATCCGGCTCGCGGTGGGCGGGGCGCTGCACCTGTTCAACGGGCGCGACGGCGAGTGGCGCGCGGTGCGCCAGCCAGGAGGGCGCCGCGAGGTGGTGCTGGCCTGCGAGGCGCGGCTGCGCGCGCAGACCGCGCGGCCGGACCTCGACTACGTGTTCGCGCCGCTCAAGCACGCCCGGCTCGACTACATGGTGCAAAAGGCGGTCGAGATGGGCGCGGGCCGGCTGGTGCCGGTGATGACCCGCCACACCCAGGCGACGCGGGTGAACACCGAGCGCATGCGCGCCAACGCCGTCGAGGCCGCCGAGCAATGCGGCATCCTCTCGCTCCCCGAGGTTCTGGAGCCGGAAAGCCTGGAGCGCTGGCTGGCGGGGCTCGATCCGGCGCGCCGGGTGGTATTCTGCGACGAGGCGGCGCCGCAGCGCGATCCGCTGGCGCCGCTGCGCGCGGCGGTGGCCGGCCCGCTCGCGGTGCTGATCGGCCCGGAGGGCGGCTTCAACGATCTGGAGCGCCGCATGCTCAACGCCCGCGCCGGCACCATCGTGCTCTCGCTCGGCCCGCGCATCCTGCGCGCCGACACCGCCGCCGTCGCGGCGCTGGCGCTGGTCGAGGCCGCGCGGCAGTCGCTTGGCTGAGCGCGGAATATCGTCGCGAGCGTGTGGGAACCGATCGCGCCCTTGCGCGTTCATTGGTGTCGGATAGTTGCGGCTTTCGGATTTCGGTTCGGATGTCAGTTAATGTCGAAGTAAAATTATAACACAAACAGTATAATTAATTGAAATGTATCCGAAATACTCGGGTCACATTTCGGTCCTATTTTATCGCGATCCAGAATCTCGGTCCGATTCACCGTGAATATTTCTGCGGTGGCGGATATGTGCGCCTGAACGCATTGGGGTAACAGGGGGAAGCGATGAAAGCCGAGTTCCGCGTCGGGATCGAGGAAGAATATTTTGTCGTCGACGGCGACACCCGCAGCGCTCTGCGCCGCACGCCGCCAGGCTTCATGGACGCGGCCCGCGACACGCTCGGCGACCGGCTGTCCGGCGAGATGCTGCAATCGCAGATCGAGGTGATGACCCGCCCGCACGAGGATCTTGCCGCGGCGCGGGCCGAACTCTCCGGGCTGCGCCGTACGCTGTCCGGCGTGGCCTATGATTTCGACCTCGCCTTTTTTGCCGCCGGCACCCATCCGACCGCGAGCTGGCACGGCGCCAAGCGCACCCCGGCCCGGCGCTATGACGGGCTGATGCACGACCTGCAGATGCTCGGCGAGCGCAACATGTTGTGCGGGCTGCACGTCCATGTCGAATTGCCCGACCCCGACATCCAGGTCGACGTGATGCGGCGCATGCTGCCCTATCTGCCGATCTTCGTCGCGCTCTCCACCTCGTCGCCGTTCTGGGAATCGCGCCGCACCGGGCTGATGGGCTACCGGCTCGCCGCCTATGACGAGCTGCCCCGCACCGGCCTGCCAGAGCTGTTCGAGAACGCCCGGGCGTATGAGGACTATATCGAGGCGCTGGTCGCGGCGCGGGCGATCCGCGATTCCAGCTATGTGTGGTGGACCATCCGTCCTTCGCGCAAGCACCCGACCCTCGAACTGCGCGCGCCGGACAGCTGCACGCGGTTGGAAGATTCCATCGCCATCGCCGCGCTGTATCGGGCGCTGGTCCGCCATCTGGCGCGCGATCCCAAGCTCAATGCCGGCGTCGACGCGGTGGACCGCGCCATCGCGGTCGAGAACAAATGGCGCGCCCAGCGCTATGGCATCCATGGCAGCTTCGTCGACCGCGCCGCGAAACAGGCGGTGCCGGTGGCGCAGGCGGTGGAGGCGCTGCTCGACCTCGTGGCGGAGGATGCCCGCGCGCTCGGCTGTCTGGCCGAGTTGCAGCAGCTGCGTACCATACTGAGCGGGGGCACCAGCGCCGATGTGCAGATCGCGGTCTATCAGGAAGCCGCGCACCGCACCGGCAACCGTACCGAGGCGCTGAAGGCGGTGACCACCTGGCTGACCCACGCCTCGATCCAGTGAATTGCGTTCTGCGAATGGCTCGCCCCCGCGCGGGAATTCTCCCGATTTGCGTCGCGGGCGCGCCTGTGTATGGTCGCGCGCCCAGCATGCCGGCCGGAGTTTTCCATGGCGCGAGACCAGATCGATACGCAGCCCATTCAAAGCCGCGATGAACTCGTCGCGTGGTTTGAGCAAGGCTGCAAGGCGCCCTCGAAATTCCGCATCGGCACCGAGCACGAGAAGTTCCCCTTCACGTTGAACGGCCATGAGCCGGTGCCCTATGAGGGCCCCCATGGCATCCGCGCGCTGCTGGAGGGCATGCAGGCGCTGAACGGCTGGGAACCGATCATGGAGGGCTCCGCGATCATCGGCCTCGCCGACAGCATCGGCGGCGGGGCGATCTCGCTGGAGCCGGGCGGCCAGTTCGAATTGTCCGGCGCGCCGCTGATGTCGATCCACGAGACCTGCGCCGAGGTGAACGGCCATCTCGAACAGGTGCGCGAGGTCGCCACCCCGCTCGGCTTCGGCTTCCTCGGCCTTGGCATGAGCCCGAAATGGACGCTCGCCGAAACGCCGGTCATGCCCAAGGGCCGCTACAAGATCATGACCAACTACATGCCGAAGGTCGGCACGCGCGGCCTCGACATGATGTACCGCACCTGCACGGTGCAGGTGAATCTCGACTTCGCCTCGGAAGCCGACATGGTGAAGAAGCTGCGCGTCGGCCTCGCGCTCCAGCCGGTCGCCACCGCTTTGTTCGCGAATTCGCCCTTCACCGAGGGCAAGCCGAACGGCTACCTGTCGATGCGCTCGGAAATCTGGCGGGACACCGACAATAACCGCGCCGGCATGCTGCCCTTCGCCTTCGAGGACGGCATGGGCTTCGAGGCTTATGTCGACTACGCCCTCGACGTGCCGATGTACTTCATCAAGCGCGGCGATCATTACATCGACGTCGCCGGCTCCTCGTTCCGCGATCTGCTGGCCCATAAACACCCCGCCGTGCCGGGCGAGGGCGCCACGGTGTCGGACTGGGCCAATCACCTGTCCACCATCTTCCCCGAGGTGCGGCTGAAGCGGTACCTTGAAATGCGCGGCGCCGATGCCGGCTCCTGGTGCAATCTCTGCGCCCTGCCGGCGCTGTGGACCGGGCTCTATTACGACACGCAGAGCCTCGATGCCGCCTGGGATCTGGCGAAGGGCTGGAGCGCGGAGCAGCGCCAGCAACTGCGCGACGACGTGCCGAAGCTGGGCTTCAAGGCGCAGATCGCCGGCCGCCCGCTGCTGGAGGTCGCCCGCGAGGTGGTGGCGCTCGCCCGGCAGGGCCTCGCCCGCCGCGACATGCGCGACAGCCAGGGCCGCGACGAGACCCGTTTCCTGCGCCCGATCGAGGAGCTTCTCGCCAGCGGCCGCACCCAGGCCGAGGTGCTGCTGGAGCGCTATCACGGCGAATGGGGCGGCTCGGTGGAGCCGATCTTCGACCAGCTCGCCTATTGAGCGGTGCCAGGCGCGCCGGCAGATGGCGCGCCTATTCCGCGGCGATCGCGGCTTCCGAGATGTTGTCGAGGCCCTGGATGATGTGATTGGCCAGCGCATCCGCGAGCGCGGATGATTCGTGCCGGTTGCGCAGCAGCCCGATGCGGCAGGGGGCGAGGGCGGGAAAGCCGTCGGAGGGGCCGAGCACGCGCATGCCGGGCCGCAGCCCGGATTCCGGCAGCACCGAGATCGCCAGCCCCGCCAGCACCGCCGCGGACACCGCCGTGCCGTTGGACGAGGTGTAGAGGATGCGGAACGGGCGGCCGATATCCTGCAGCTTGGCGATCGCCTCGTGCCGCCAGTTGCAGGTCTGGCGCCCGAGCGCGAGCGGCAGCGGCTCGTCCAGATGCACGGAATGGCGCGCGGAGCTGACCCAGAGAAGTTGCTCGCGCCGGATGATTTCCGGCTCGCGGGTGATCATCTCGCAATCGGTGACGATGGCGAGGTCGAGATCGCCGGTATCGATGCGGTCGATCAGGTCGGTGGACGGGTCGCACACCACGGTCAGCTCGACATTGGGGTGGGTGTTGGAGAACCGCGCCATGATCTCGGGCAGATAGCGGTCGGCATAGTCGTCCGGCACGCCAAGCCGCACCCGCCCGGAGAGCTCTGCGGAGGACAGGCTCGCCATCGCCTCCATGTTCAGCTTGACGATGCGGCGGGCGTAATCGAGCAGCCGGTCGCCCTCGTCGGTGAGGCGGGAGGCGCGCCCGTCGCGGGCGAAGATCGGCTTGCCGACCCGCTCCTCCAGCCGCTTCATCTGCATCGACACCGCCGACTGGGTCTTGTGAACCACCTCGGAAGCTTTCGTGAAACTGCCGGTTTCGGCGATAGCTATGAAGGTTCTTAATTGATCAATGTCGAGAAGCACGCTCATGGATCCGTCTCCGGGGCGTTAGGTATCAAGGAACATGATAAGTCAGATCAGAAACATTCGCTAGTGTGATTGATTGCGCTCCGGCATAACCCTCGTATCGCAAATGAGTGATGTCGGTTTCGGGTGGCGGCCAGGGTGGTTCGCGGCGACAAAGCAGACATCACGCGGGACGACAGGCGCCGGGCTTCGCCGCCCGCGTCGCCCAGCGGATGGAGGTAGCAATGTCGTATATTGGCGAAGTTCGGAGAACCGCGTTCTCCTCGTTCGGCACCATGGCCAGCGCGCTTCTGGTTGCCGGTTCCAAGGCTGCTTTCGGTTTTGCCAGGGCGGTCTATCACCGTCACACGCTGAGCCAGCTCGGCGAGTTCGACGACCGCATGCTCAAGGATATCGGTCTGACGCGCTCGGATCTGCGCGACGCGGCTTCCGGCCCGCTCTGGCAGGACCCGACGGCGGTTCTGGTGGTGCGTGCGGTGGAGCGCCGCGCCAGCCGGCGCAACGTCGCCCGTGCCGTCAAGCAGATCGCGGCGGATGAGACCGCGCCGGCCTCCGAGGCCTCCCTGATCGCGTGCCGCTGATCATGGCAGGCGGGAAACCGGACCGAATTTCTGGCGGCATGCCCCTCGTGTCGCCCAACTGAAGCCCGCTGGTTCACTCCGGCGGGCTTTTTTGTTGCGCCTCGCCGCTTTGTCGCGTCCGACCTCGATCCGGCCCTTGCACGGTGTGCCGCGCCTCCCGACACTGCCGCTCCCCCATCAGGTTGGAAGCTGAGCCATGCGCCTCGCCATCATCGCCGACGTTCACGGCAACCTCGTCGCGCTGGAGGCGGTGCTCGCCGATATCGCCCGCTTCGCGCCCGATCTTGTGGTCAATCTCGGCGATCTGGTTTCCGGGCCGTTCGATCCCGCCGGCAGCGCCGCGGCGCAGATGGCGCTGAATTGCCCGACGCTCGCCGGCAATCATGAGCGCGGCCTGACGGAAAACGGCGCCAACGGGCTCGACGCGCTCGCCCGGCCGCTGCTCTCCCCCGACCAGCTCGGCTGGATCGCCGCCCTGCCGGCGACGCTGACGCTGCTGGACGGCGCGGTGTTCGCCTGTCATGGCAGCCCGGCCGGCGGCGACGAGGAATATCTGCTGGAGGACATGTCCACCGGTCGCCCGCGCCTCGATACCGAGGCGGCGATCGCCGCGCGGCTCGCCGGGGCCGGCGCGGCGCAGGTGGTGCTGTGCGGGCACAGCCATGTCGCGCGCATGGCCACTATCGGCGGCGTTCTGGTGCTCAATCCCGGCAGCGTCGGCATGCCCGGCTACCGCGCCGCGCTGCCGGTTCCCCATGTGGTGGAGGCCGGCGCGCCCCATGCCCGCTACGCGCTGCTGGAGCGCGGCCCCGCCGGCTGGCATGCGCGGTTCCAGGCCGTGCCCTACGATGCCGAGACCGCCGCCCGGCAGGCCGAACATCATGGCCGGCCGGCAATCGCCCATTCGGTGCGCACGGGGTGGATGCCGCCGGCCTGAGGCCGGCACGGCTCACACGTTCAGCAGCAGATATTCGCGCTCCCAGGGCGAGATGACGCGCATGAAGGTGTCGAATTCCTGCTGCTTCACCGCCGTGTAGGTCTTCACGAAGGACGGGCCGAGCACGGTGGCGATCTCGTCGGAATACTGCATCGCCGCCACCGCTTCCAGCAGGCCGCGCGGCAGTTCGAAGTCGAGGCCCTTGGCGTCGGCTTCCAGCGGCTCGGTCGGGCGCAGCCCTTCCACCATGCCGAGATAGCCGCAGGCCAGCGAGGCGGCGATGACGAGATAGGGATTGGCGTCCGAGGACGGCACCCGGTTCTCCACCCGGCGCGCGGCTGGCGAGGAGGGCGGCACGCGCAGGCCGGCGGTGCGGTTGTCATAGCCCCACTGCACGTTGATCGGCGCCATGGAATCGCGGGTCAGCCGGCGATAGGAGTTCACGTAAGGGGCGAGGATCGACATCACCGCCGGCAGATAGCGCTGCTGGCCGGCGATGAAGGAGAAGAATTCCGGCGTCGGGTCGCCCGCCTTGTCGGAGAAGATGTTCTTGCCGGTCTCGGCATCGACGATCGACTGGTGCAGATGCATTGCCGAGCCGGGTTCGTCGGCGATCGGCTTGGCCATGAAGGTGGCGTAGATGTTGTGCTCCAGCGCCGCCTCGCGAATGGTGCGCTTGAACAGGAACACCTGGTCGGCGAGCGCGATCGGATCGCCGTGCAGCAGGTTGATTTCCATCTGCGCCGCGCCGTCCTCGTGGATCAGCGTGTCGATCTCCAGCCCCTGGGCCTCGGAATAGTCGTACATGTCCTCGAACAGGGCGTCGAACTCGTTCACTGCCTGGATCGAATAGGACTGCCGGCCGATCTCCGGGCGCCCCGAGCGCCCGATCGGGGGCTTGAGCGGATAGTCCGGGTCCTTGTTCTGCTCGACGAGGTAGAACTCGATCTCCGGGGCCACCACCGCCTTCCAGCCCTTCTTGGCATAGAGGTCGACCACGTTGCGCAGCACCTGGCGCGGGGCGAGCTCCACCGGGCGCCCGTCGCGGTGATAGGCGTCGTGGATGATCTGCGCGGTCGGGTCCTGCGCCCAGGGCACGATGGCGAGCGTCGAGAAATCCGGCTCCATCACCAGATCGCTGTCGGCGACGACCGAATCCACCAGATTCTCATAAGGCGGATAGTCGCCGGAGATGGTCTGGAAGAACACGCTGAGCGGCAGGTTCATCACCGGGCCGGAGAGGAACTTGGACACCGGCATGATCTTGCCGCGCCCCACGCCCGCGAGGTCCGGCACCGCGCATTCGATCTCGGTGATGCCGCGCGCGCCCATCCATGCCTTCGCCTCCGCGAGGTTGGCGACGCCGCGCCCCGATTGGATTGCCGCCTTTTCCGAGCGCTTCTTCTTGACCATGACACCTTCTCGCTGCGCGTAGCGCGCTGATGGGCCAAGGGATCATGCCCATACCGGAGCCGTCAAGGCGGGGCCGGCCTGCCTGAATCCGGGCATGGTAAAATAGTTTGCATGAGGACGGTTGAGCCGCCGCCGGAACGCGGATAGCGTCGTGGCGGGGCCGGGCTACCGGCGGGCATCACGGGGCATCACATGAGCACGGGCGTCACGGCAACGACGCAGAAAACCGTCGGCGGCATCCGCCGGAAATTCGCTCCCTGGAACGATCCGGCCGCCGTTCCGCTCATCCGCTACCAGAACGTCACCAAGCGCTTCGGCGATTTCGTCGCCATCGACAATCTCAATCTCGACATCTACGAGCGCGAGTTCTTCGCCCTGCTGGGCCCGTCGGGCTGCGGCAAGACCACCTTGATGCGCATGCTCGCCGGCTTCGAGGAGCCGACCTCCGGCCAGATCACGCTCGCCGGGCAGGACCTCGTGGGCACGCCGCCCTACAAGCGGCAGACCAACATGATGTTCCAGTCCTATGCGCTGTTCCCCCATATGAGCGTGTGGGACAACATCGCCTTCGGCCTGAAGCAGGACGGCATGGGCAAGGAGGCGATCGCCGCCCGCGTCGAGGAAATGCTCAAGCTGGTGAAGCTGGAGAAGTTCGCCAAGCGCAAGCCGCACCAGATGTCGGGCGGCCAGCGCCAGCGCGTCGCGCTCGCCCGCTCGCTCGCCAAGCGCCCCAAGGTGCTGCTGCTCGACGAGCCGCTCGGCGCGCTCGACAAGAAGCTGCGCGAGGAGACCCAGTTCGAGCTCATGGACATCCAGATGGAGCTCGGCATGACCTTCCTGATCGTGACCCACGATCAGGAGGAGGCGATGACGGTCGCCGACCGCATCGCGGTGATGAACCACGGCAAGCTGGTTCAGGTCGCCCCGCCGGCGGTGATCTACGAGCAGCCCAATTCGCGCTATGTCGCCGATTTCGTCGGTGACGTGAACATCATCGAGGCGACGGTGGCGAGCGTTGCCCCCGGCACGGCGACCCTGCGCGCCGAGGCCGCCGGCGACATGCCGCTCACCGTCAACCAGGAGGTGAGCGCCCGGCCCGGCGACACCGCCTTCATCGCTGTGCGCCCGGAAAAGGTCCGGGTCGATCTCGATCCGCCCACCGAGCAGGGCGCCAACTGCCTGCCGGGCACGGTGTGGGACATCGGCTATCTCGGCGACCTGTCGATCTATCATGTCGAGCTTGCCAATGGCTCGCGCATCAAGGCGGCCAAGCCGAACCTGACGCGCATGGTCGAGCGGCCGATCAGCTGGGACGACAAGGTGTGGGTGTCCTGGTCGGCGGATGCCGGCGTGCTGCTGACGAGCTGAGGAGACCGCCATGGCACGCAACGCACGGGGCCGCTGGCTGGTCGTCGCCATCCCCTATCTCTGGCTGCTGGCGCTGTTCCTGGCGCCGTTCCTCATCGTCTTCAAGATCAGCCTGTCGCAGGACGCGATCGCGCAGCCGCCCTATGTCCCCACCTTCGATCTCTCCGAGGGTTGGGCCGTGTTCCGCGAGGCGCTTGGCGAGCTGTCCTTCGAGAATTACGGCTATGTGCTGAGCTGGGACAACGAGTTCCTCGAAGCCTATGGCTCCAGCCTCTGGATCGCCGGCATCTCGACCCTGCTGCTGCTGATGGCCGGCTATCCCATCGCCTATGCCATGGCGCGGGCGCCGAAATCGATCCGGCCGACGCTGCTGATGCTGGTGATCCTGCCGTTCTGGACCTCGTTCCTGATCCGCGTCTATGCGTGGATCGGCATCCTCTCGCCCGAGGGGCTGCTGAACCAGCTGCTGATCGCGCTCGGCATCATCAGCCCGGACGCGCCGCTGCAGATCCTCGCCACCGACTGGGCGGTCTATATCGGCATCGTCTATTCCTACCTTCCCTTCATGATCCTGCCGCTCTATTCGGCTCTGGAGAAGATGGACGACACGCTGCTGGAGGCCGCCGCCGATCTCGGCTGCACGCCGATCGCAGCGTTCTGGAAGATCACCTGGCCGCTCTCGCTGCCGGGCGTGTTCGCCGGCTGCCTGCTGTGCTTCATCCCGGCGGTGGGCGAATTCGTCATCCCCGATCTGCTCGGCGGCTCGGACACGCTGATGATCGGCAAGGTGCTGTGGACCGAGTTCTCGGTGAACCGCTCCTGGACCGTCTCCTCGGCGGTGGCGGTGCTGCTGCTGCTGGTGCTGGTGGTGCCCATCGTGTTCTACCAGAACGTCCAGGCCCGCGAAGTGGAGGCCCGCTGATGAGAAAGGGCCTTTCCTGGTTCAACGTCACCTCCATCGTTCTGGGGTTCGCCTTCCTCTACATTCCGATCATCCTCCTGGTGATCTACTCCTTCAACGCCTCGCGCCTCGTCACGGTGTGGGCGGGGTTCTCGGTGGAATGGTACTTCAAGCTATTCCAGAACGAGCAGCTCCTCGACGCCGCGTGGGTGACGCTGCGCGTCGCCTTCCTTTCGGCGAGCGTCGCCACGGTGCTCGGCACGATGGCGGCGATCACGCTCACTCGCTATGGCCGCTTCCACGGCCGCATGCTGTTCTCCGGCATGATCTACGCGCCGCTGGTGATGCCGGAAGTCATCACCGGCCTGTCACTGCTGCTGCTGTTCGTGGCGGTCGGGTTCGATCGCGGCTTCTGGACCATCACGCTGGCGCACATCACCTTCACCATGTGCTTCGTCTCGGTGGTGGTGCAGTCGCGGCTCGTCACCTTCGACCGCTCGCTGGAAGAGGCGGCGCTCGATCTCGGCTGCACGCCGTTCAAGACCTTCTTCGTCATCACGCTGCCGATCATCCTGCCGGCGGTGATCTCGGGCTGGATGCTGGCCTTCACCCTGTCGCTGGACGATCTGGTCATCGCCAGCTTCACCACGGGGCCGGGCGCCACCACCCTGCCGATGCGCATCTATTCCCAGGTGCGCCTCGGCGTGACGCCGGAAATCAACGCCGCCTGTACCATCCTCATCGCCATCGTCACCGTGGTGGTGATCTTCGCCTCGATCATGACCAAGCGGCAGGAAATCGAGCGTGCCCGGGCCGAGCGGCTGGCGGCGGCGGAAGCGTGACCGGGGACAAGTCGGGCGAGGGCGCGGCAGGGCTGCTATAGTCGCCCGCGCCCTCCGCCGAATCGCCTCTGGACCCGACATGCCGCTTCGCCTCCTGCCCTCGACGCTGGTCGACCGCATCGCCGCCGGCGAGGTGGTGGAGCGTCCGGCCGCGGCGCTCAAGGAGATCGTCGAGAACGCGCTCGATGCCGGGGCGAGGCGCATCGAGGTAGTGATCGACGGCGGCGGTCGCCGGCTGATGCGCGTCACCGATGATGGCGGCGGCATGTCGGCGTCCGAGCTCAGCCTCGCCGTGGAACGCCACGCCACCTCCAAGCTCGACGACGAGGACCTGCTCGCCATCGACACACTCGGCTTTCGTGGCGAGGCGCTGCCCTCGATCGGCGCGGTCGCCCGGCTCTCCATCGCCTCCCGCCCGCGTGGTGCCGAGACCGCCTTCGAGATCCGCGTCGAGGGCGGGGAGAAATCCGCCTCGCGCCCGACCGCGCTCGGCCACGGCACCCGTGTCGAGGTGCGCGACCTGTTCTTCGCCACCCCGGCGCGGCTGAAATTCCTGAAATCCGAGCGCGCGGAGACCGCCGCCGCCGTCGACGTGGTGCGCCGGCTCGCGCTCGCCCGCCCCGATGTCGGCTTCACGCTCGCCACCGATGAACGCCCGCCGGTGAGCTGGCCGGCGCGCAGCGCCGATTCCGCCGGTCGGCGCGCCCGGATCGCCGATGTTCTGGGTCATGAGGTGGCGGCCAATGCGCTCGACATTTCCGGCCTGCGCGAGGGCGCGCGGCTGGAAGGGCTCGCGGGGTTGCCGACCTTCTCCAAGGCGAATTCACTGTCGCAGTATCTGTTCGTCAATGGACGTCCAGTGCGCGACAAGGTGCTGATCGGCGCCATTCGCGCGGCCTATGCCGACCTACTGCCCTCCGACCGCCACCCGGTCACCGTGCTGTTCCTCGATCTCGACCCGCGCGAGGTCGATGTGAACGTGCACCCGGCGAAGACCGAGGTGCGGTTCCGCGACGCCGGCAATGTCCGCGCCCTGATCGTGCGCACGCTCACCGACGCGCTCACCGCCGGCGTGCCGCGCACCGCCTCCACCGCCGCCGATCGGCTGGCCGATCTGGCACGTCCCGGCCTGTCGCCCACCCTGCCGGCACAACCCTCCCGCTGGAGTGGCGAGCGCCCGGCGAGTGGCCCGTTCGACTGGCGCCGGAGCTGGGCGGCCCCGGAAACCGTGCCCGCGGGCGGCTTCGCGGAAACCGCGCAGGCCGTCTTCGAGCTGCCGCCTTACGCCTCCGCCGGCGGGCTGGCGCTCGACGCCGCGCCCTCCGTCGATGCCCGCGCCCATGAGGCGGCCCCGTCGGCCGAGCTGGTGGAGCGTCCGCTGGGAGCGGCGCGCGCGCAGCTCCACGAGACCTACATCATCGCCCAGACCTCCGAGGGCGTGGTGATCATCGACCAGCACGCCGCCCATGAGCGCATCGTCTATGAGAAGCTGAAGGCCGCCATGACGCGCGACGGCCTCGCCCGGCAGATGCTGCTGGTGCCGCTCGTGGTCGATCTCGACCCGTCCGACGCCGCGCGGCTCGCCGAGCGCGCCGAGGCGCTGGAGAGGCTCGGCCTGGTGGTCGAGCCGTTCGGCCCCGGCGCGCTGCTGGTGCGCGAGGTGCCGGCGCTGTTGGGCGACGCCGATATTTCCAAGCTGCTGCGCGAGCTTGCCGAGCACGCGGCGGAATGGGACGATGCCCTGCCGCTGGAACGGCGCCTGCTCCATGTCGCCGCCACCATGGCCTGCCACGGTTCGGTCCGCGCCGGGCGCCGGCTGCGTGTCGAGGAGATGAACGCCCTGCTGCGCGAGATGGAACAGACCCCCAATGCCGGCCAGTGCAACCATGGCCGGCCGACCTTCGTCACCCTGTCGCTCGCCGATGTCGAGCGTCTTTTCGCGCGAAGGTAGAGCCCGTTGATCGAGAAGGACCACCCGAAAAGCTGGTACGCCGCGACCGTCGACATTCCCGCGCCGCTGCCCGAACTGACCGGGACGGTGCGCTGCGATGTCTGCATCGTCGGCGGTGGATATACCGGGCTGTCCGCCGCGCTGCATCTGGCGGAAGCCGGGCTCGACGTGGTGCTGCTGGAGGCCTCGCGCCTCGGCTCCGGCGCCTCAGGCCGCAATGGCGGGCAGATTCATTCCGGCCAGCGCCGCGATCAGGACTGGCTGGAGGCGCAGACCGGGCTCGACAACGCCAAGGCGCTGTGGCGCCTCGCCGAGGACGCCAAGGCCCACCTCTACGCACTCATCGCGCGTCTCGGCATCGCCTGCGATGTCCGGCCGGGGCTGATCATCGCCGACCACAAGCCCGGCTATGTCGCCCATAGCCACGCTTATGCGAGGAAGTTGAACGAGGTCTATGACTACCCTGACGCCGCCCCGCTCTCGCGCGAGGAGCTGCGGGCGCTGGTCGGGTCTGACGCCTATTATGGCGGGATGATCGACCGCGGCGGCGGGCATCTGCACCCGCTCAAGTTGGCGCTGGGCCTCGCCAAGGCGGCGCAGGACGCTGGCGCGCGCCTGTTCGAGGGCTCCCGCGCGCTCTCGATCACCGAGGGCGCGAAAGTGGCGGTGACCACCGCGAAGGGCGTGGTCGAGGCGGACTGGGTGCTGGAATGCGGCGATGGCCTGCAGGACGGCCTCGACCGGCGCGTCGACCGCCATGTGATGCCGATCGCCAATTACATCGCCGCCACCGAACCGTTGGGGTCGCGCGCACGCGATGTGATCGCCAACGGCGCCGCCGTAGCCGATTCCAAGTTCGTGGTTAATTATTACCGCATCAGCGCGGATGGGCGGCTGCTGTTCGGCGGCGGCGAGAGCTATACTCGCCGGCTGCGCGCCCATCCCGGCGCCTTCGTGCGCCCCTATATGCTGAAGATCTTCCCGCAGCTTCACGATGTGCGCATCGACTACGGCTGGGGCGGACTGCTGGGCATCACCATGACCCGGATGCCCTTCGTGCGGAAATTGTCGCCGCGCGTGCTTACGGCCGCGGGTTATTCCGGGCAGGGCGTAATGCTCGCGCCCTATTTCGGCATGATCCTCGCGGAAGCTGTGGCGGGGCAGCTCGGCCGGTTCGATCTGCTCGCCGGCCTGCCGGTGCCGGCCTTTCCGGGCGGGCCGGTCATGCGCTGGCCGTTGCTGGCTGCGGGTCTCACCTATTATGCCCTGCGCGACAGGTTCTGATGGACGTTGCTTTCCCTGCATTCGAGGCTTATGCGCGCGACGCGCTGGCCTTCATCGAGGCCCACGGCCATTGGGCGCCGGCCATCGCCTTCGCGCTGGCCTTCTGCGAATCGTTGGCGGTCATTTCACTGTTCGTGCCGGCGACCTTCATCCTCATCGGGCTCGGCCCGCTGATCGAGGCCGGCGGCATCGCCTTCCTGCCGGTGTGGTTCGGCGCCATGTTGGGGGCAACGCTTGGCGACGCGCTGTCCTATTGGATTGGCTTCCATTTCAAGGACAGCGTGCGGCGTATCTGGCCGCTTTCGCGCTATCCCGGCATCATCGAGCCCGGCGAGCGTTTCTTCCACCGCTTCGGCACCTGGAGCGTGTTTCTCGGCCGGTTCTCCGGCCCGCTGCGCGCCGTGGTTCCGCTGGTCGCCGGCATGTTCGCCATGCCGCAATTCCTGTTCCAGATGGTCAACATCGCCTCGGCCATGCTCTGGGCCTTCCTGCTGCTCGCGCCCGGCGCGGCGGCGGTGAAGTACTGGACCGGGTGATAAGGCGGAGGCCGGACGTTCGGCTCGGGCCGGCGGGCGGCGCGCGAAACTATTCGGCGGCTTCCTCGGGCGGTTCGCCCTTCTTCCTCTCGCGGCGCGCCTTGGCGGGCAGCACGAGATCGAATTCGGCGAGTTCGGCGTCGGTGGGCAGCGAACTGTCAGGGTCCGCCTTCGCCGCAGCGATGATCTGCTCGTCCGTCAGCGCATCGACCTTCGACCAGTCGAACTCGCGCAACAGACGTTCAGCTTCTCTCGATGGCTTGTGCGAAGACACGTCTCTCGCTCCGATGCGCTCGCCTCACGGATATGGGCCGCCGACGGTGCCCTCTCCAGACGAAGACGCATAATATAACACGTCCTCCCACTTCGGCCATTGCCTCAAAGCGCGCGTCGCCGACAACCAGCTTGGGAGATGGACGCTCCAGACGTATGCGGCCGTCAAATATGAATTCGGCAAAGAGGAGCGGCAAACCATGCTTGGCACGGTTCGCCGCATCCTTGTCATCGTCCCACTCGAAGTCGTCCGTCTCGCCCATAGGGCCTCCGCAAACCATTGAAGGTATTATAGCGGAGGCCTTGGGTTCCGACTGCGATCTTGAGGGTAACCAAGTCGCTTCCCTGTGGACCGCCTGTGGAAAGCGGTTTCCGCTTGACCTCAGTTCTTCGACTTGTCGACCAGCTTGTTGGCGCCGATCCACGGCATCATGCCGCGCAGCTTCTCGCCGACCTGCTCGATCTGGTGGGAATCGTTCATGCGGCGGATGCCCTTGAAGCGGGCGGCGCCGGCCTTGTATTCCTGCATCCATTCCGAGGTGAACTTGCCGGTCTGGATGTCCTTGAGGACACGCTTCATCTCCGCCTTGGTCTCGTCGGTGATGATGCGCGGGCCGGTGACGTACTCGCCCCACTCGGCGGTGTTGGAGATCGAGTAGTTCATGTTGGCGATGCCGCCCTCATAGATGAGGTCGACGATCAGCTTCACTTCGTGCAGGCACTCGAAATAGGCCATCTCCGGCGCGTAGCCGGCCTCGACCAGGGTCTCGAAGCCGGCGCGGATCAGTTCCACGAGGCCACCGCACAGCACCACCTGCTCGCCGAACAGGTCGGTCTCGCACTCTTCCTTGAAGGTGGTCTCGATGATGCCCGAACGGCCGCCGCCGACGCCGCAGGCATAGGACAGGCCGAGGTCGAGCGCGTTGCCCGAGGCGTCCTGATGCACCGCCACGAGGCAGGGCACGCCGCCGCCCTTCTGGTATTCGCCGCGCACGGTGTGGCCGGGGCCCTTGGGGGCGATCATCACCACGTCCACCGAAGCCTTGGGCTCGATCAGGCCGAAATGCACGTTGAGGCCGTGGGCGAAGGCAATCGCGGCGCCGTCGCGGATGTTCGGGGCGATCTCGTCCTTGTAGATGTCGGCCTGGAGCTCGTCCGGGGTCGCCATCATCATCAGGTCCGCCCACTTGGCGGCCTCGGCGACGGTCATCACCTTGAGGCCGTCGGCCTCGACCTTCTTGGCGGTCGCCGAGCCGGGCTTGAGGCCGATGGCGATGTCCTTGGCGCCGGAATCCTTGAGGTTCAGCGCATGGGCGCGGCCCTGCGAGCCATAGCCGATGATGGCGACCTTCTTGCCCTTGATCAGGTTCACGTCGGCGTCGCGGTCGTAATAAACGCGCATTGGGGGTCTCCTTGTCTCACGCGTTGGTCGGGTTCCGGCCCGGGACCGAAAGGCCCGTGCCGTAAAGGGTAAGGAACTGGTCGGTCGCCCGGGCGGCATCCCGCTCGATCTCGGCGGCGGGCAGATGGAGGCCATCGCCCAGCAGCAGCCGGATCTGCACATCGCGGCCGACTAGGCCGATGAAGCTGCGGAACGCGGTCTCGGTGTCGTCGAAATCGATCAGCCCGGCCTCGCGGCCGGCGTCGAGCACGGGCTTGAGCCGTTCGCCGATCGCGAAACGGCCATTAGCCAGCATGATCGCGCCGAGATTGGAGCCGCGCGTGCCGGCCTGCGCGATGGCGAAGCGGTTGAGCGCGATCGAGGTCGGGCTGGAAATTACTGAGAGCCAGTTGGCGGCGAAACGGATCAGGCTGTCGCGCAGCGCCGAGGCGTCGAGCCTCGTGCGGTCATAATTGCCGGCGCGCACCCGGGAGGCCTGGTACTGCACCGTGGCGGCCAGCAGCCCGTCACGGTCGCCGAACCATTTATAGAGGCTCTCCTTGGAGCAACTCGCGCGCCGCGCCACCGCGGTCATGGTCAGGTCGCCGCCCTGTTCGACCATCAGCGCGAGCACGGCGTCCAGCACGGCCTGCTGCCGGGCTGTCAGCTCCTCGCTGCCGTGATCGATCTGTGTCGCCATTACGCTGGAAATCCGTACCGTACGTTACGGTTCCGTCCTATAGCAGGTTGCCGGCGGGCTGCAAGCGCTGTTGTGGCAAGGCTTACGCCCGATGCCGCCGCAGGCGCCGCCACCAGCCCGGCGTGGCCGAGACCAGCGCGACGCCGGCCGCGGCGACCGCCATGCCGGCCCAGCCGAGCGCGGGCATGGCCTCGCCCAACATGGGCCAGGCAAGAAGGGCCGAGCCCGGCGGCACCAGGAAGAACAGGGCGGAGACCCGGGAGACCTCGCCGGCGCGGATCATCGCCAGCAGCAGCGAGATCGCGACCAGCGAATTGCCGATCACCAGATAGGCCAGCGAACCGATCAGCGGCAGCGTCCAGTCGACATGGCCGTCCTCCAGCGCCAGCGCCAGCGGCAGGGTGAAGGCGAAGCCGACGGTGTACTGCACGCCATTGGCAATGAGCGGGTGCTGGGCGACGCCGAAGCGCTTCTCGTAAAGCGTTGCGCTGCTCATGGCGAGCAGCGCGGCCAGCGTCAGGCCGATGGCGACGGGCGAGGTCAGCTCGATGGTCGAGCGCGAGGCGATCACCAGCGCGGCCCCCGCCAGCCCGAGCAGCAGGCCGAGCCAGCGCCGCCCGCTCACCCGCTCGCCGGCCAGTGCCGGGGCGGCAAGCCCGACCACGATCGGTTGCATTGATACGATCAGCGAGAGGGTGCCGACGGAAATCCCGAAGCGGAACGCGAAATAGGCGAGGTTGAAATAGAGGAACTGGATCAGGAAACCGATCACGGCCAGATCGATCCAGGCCCGCGGGCTGCGCGGAAGTGGTGGGCGGAACCACGCGATCAGCGGGACCAGCACGGCAAGCACCAGCCCGTAGCGCCACGCCAGCAGGGTGAACGGGCCAGTATAATCGAGCCCGATCCTGCCGATCGCGAAGCCCGCCGACCACAGCAGCAGGAAGCTGAACGGCGCCGTGACAAGCCAGATCGGACGCGCCGATGCCGGCGAACCGGCTGTCCCGGTCTCAACAGGGCTCATGGGCGTTCACGCGCGAGGCGGCGGGTGTCTTGCCGCGTCACATCCCCTCGGGGCCGCGGCCGATGGCGGCGACGCCGGTGCGCGACACCTCGACCAGACCCAGCGGCTCCAGCAGCGAGACGAACTGGTCGATCTTGTCCGGCTTGCCGGTGATCTCGAACACGAAGCTCTCAAGCGTCGTGTCGACCGTGCGGGCGCGGAAACTGTCGGCGATGAGCAGGGCCTCCTGCCGGATCTCGCCCTTGCCGCGCACCTTGATCAGGGCCAGCTCGCGCTCCACCGCCTTGCCGACCACGGTGAGGTCGACCACGCGGTGCACCGGCACCAGCCGGTCGAGCTGGCTCTTGATCTGCTCGATGATCGGCGGCGCGCCGGTGGTCACGACCGTGATGCGCGAGAGCTTGGAATCGTGGCTCACCTCGGAGACGGTGAGACTGTCGATGTTGTAGCCGCGCCCGGAGAACAGGCCGACGATACGGGCGAGAACGCCCGGCTCGTTGTCGACCAGCATGGACAAAGTGTGGCGTTCGATCGGTTCGGAGGACATGGGGCACTCGGGAATGCTGGGGGAGGTCGTGAGCCCTCTCTCTCAGAGGGGGAGAGGGGAGAGAGTATTCGGCACGTCGCGAGAGCGAGCCCCTCATCGACCCGCTTCGCGGGCCACCTCTCCCCCCGCCGAGGGGGAGAGGATCATTAAGGGACAACGCCGTCCGGTCAGGCGCCGGTCATGCGTGGCTCACACCAGCATCTTGCCTTCCTCGCTGATCGCCTCGTCCAGCGCTTCGGGATGATCGGGGAGGATCATCTCGTTATGCGGCTTGCCCGAGGGGATCATGGGCAGGCAGTTCTCCATCTTGTCGACCAGGCAGTCGAACAGCACCGGGCGGTTGACGTTCAGCATTTCCTGGATCGCGCCGTCGAGGTCGCCGGGGCGGTGGCAGCGGATGCCGACGCCGCCATAGGCTTCCGCGAGCTTCACGAAATCGGGCAGCGATTCCGAATAGGAATGCGAGTAGCGCCCGCCATGCAGCAGGTCCTGCCACTGGCGCACCATGCCCATATACTCGTTGTTCAGCACGAAGATCTTCACTGGCAGGTTGAACTGCAGCGCGGTGGAGAGTTCCTGCAGGCACATCTGGATCGAGGCTTCGCCCGCGATGTCGATGACCAGGCTGTCCGGGTGCGCCACCTGCGCGCCGATGGCGGCAGGCAGGCCATAGCCCATGGTGCCGAGGCCGCCCGAGGTCATCCAGCGGTTCGGCTCCTCGAAGTGGAAGTGCTGGGCCGCCCACATCTGGTGCTGGCCGACCTCGGTGGTGATGTAGACGTCCTTGTCCTTCACCGCGTGGTACAGCCGCTCAATGGCGTATTGCGGCTTGATGATGTCGGGCGACTTCACATAGGCAAGCGACTTGCGGGCGCGCCAGCGGTCGATCTCGCCCCACCAGGCGGCGATCGCCTTGCGGTCCGGCTCGGCCTTCATGGCGCGCCACATGGTCAGCATGTCTTCCAGAACATGCTTCACGTCGCCGATGATCGGGATGTCGACCTTGATGTTCTTGTTGATCGAGGACGGGTCGATGTCGATGTGGATCTTCTTCGAGTTCGGCGAGAAGGCATCGACGCGGCCGGTGATGCGGTCGTCGAAGCGCGCGCCGACGCACACCATGACGTCGCAATCATGCATCGCCATGTTGGCTTCATAGGTGCCGTGCATGCCGAGCATGCCCAGCCACTGCTTGTCCGCCGCCGGATAGGCGCCGAGCCCCATCAGCGTCGAGGTCACCGGATAGCCGGACAGGCGCGCGAACTCGCGCAGCAGGCGCGAAGCCTCCGGCCCGGAATTGATGACGCCGCCGCCGGTGTAGAACACCGGGCGCTTGGCCTTGGCCAGCAGCTCGACGGCCGCCTTGACCTTCTCCGGGTCGCCCTTGAGGCGCGGCTGATAGGTCTTGTGCTGGATGTTCTCGGGGCCGACATAAATGCCGCGCGCGAACTGCACGTCCTTCGGGATGTCGACCACGACCGGGCCGGGCCGCCCGTTCTGCGCGACATAGAACGCCTCATGCAGCACGCGGGCGAGATCATTGACGTCGCGGACCAGATAATTGTGCTTGGTGCACGGGCGGGTGATGCCGACCGTGTCGCATTCCTGGAACGCGTCGGTGCCGATCAGATGGGTCGGGACCTGGCCGGTGATGCAGACCACGGGGATGGAATCCAGCAGCGCGTCGGTCAGGCCGGTCACGGCATTGGTGGCGCCGGGGCCGGAGGTGACGAGCACGACGCCGACCTTGCCCGAGGAGCGGGCATAGCCCTCGGCCATGTGCACCGCGCCCTGCTCGTGGCGCACCAGCACGTGGCGCACCTGGTTCTGGTGGAACATGGCGTCGTAGATCGGCAGCACCGCGCCGCCGGGATAGCCGAACATGTGTTCGACGCCCTGATCGATCAGGGCCTGCATCACCATTTCGGCGCCGGTCATCTCGCGCATCATGGTCGTTTCCTCTTGAACTCGTCGGTCTGTGCCAGGGATCGGGAAATGCGGTCCAGAAAATCAAAAGGCCCCGTCAGGGGCCAATGTCGCGCGTCACCGTTGGGCGGAGGAGCCGTCAGGCAGCCTCCGCGGCGACGCGCCGTCCTACGATAAGGATAATAATGTTGCGCATCGGAGCGCTCCGTCTTCGTAAAGTTGCGCGACCTCTACAGCCCGCCGCCGGTCGCGTCAAGCCGCAGATGATTTCATCGGCAAAATGTCGAACGATCAAGCACTTTTCGTGGCGGCGCCGGGCCGCTATACCGGCCTGTAGCACAGGAGTTTTACCTTAAATGACGCAGATGCGACTGGTCATCGTCGGCGCCGGCGGGCGCATGGGCCGGGCGCTGATGCGTGCGGTGATCGAGGCTCCCGACCTCGCCCTTGCCGGCGCGGTCGAACATGCCGGCTCCGAACATCTCGGCCGCGACGTCGGCGAGCTGATCGGCACGCCCCCGACCGGGATCACGGTCAGCGACGATGCGCTGGAGCTGTTCGCGCGGGCGGAAGGGGTGATCGACTTCACCACGCCGCAGGCCAGCGTGATCTTCGCCGCGCTCGCCGCGCAGGCCCGCATCGTGCATGTCGTCGGCACCACGGGCTGCACCCCGGAGGACGATGCGCGTATCGCGGCCGCCGCACGCCATGCCACGGTGATCAAGTCCGGCAATATGAGCCTTGGCGTCAACCTGCTGGCGTCGCTGGTGCGCCGCGCCGCCCGCGCGCTGAACGAGGATTTCGACATCGAGGTCGTCGAGATGCATCACAACCGCAAGGTCGACGCGCCGTCCGGCACCGCGCTGCTGCTGGGCGAGGCGGCCGCCGAAGGGCGCGACATCTCTCTGACAGAGCGCGGCGTGTTCACCCGCCACGGCCATACCGGGGCGCGGCAGGCGGGCGATATCGGCTTCGCCACGCTTCGCGGCGGCACGGTGGTGGGCGAGCACAATGTGATCTTCGCCGGACCGGGCGAGCGCATCGAGCTCGCGCACAAGGCCGAGGACCGCATGATCTTCGCGCGCGGCGCGCTGGCCGCCGCCCGCTGGGGCCGGGGCCGCAAGCCGGGCCTTTATTCCATGGCCGACGTGCTCGGCCTCGGCGAGTCCTGAAGTCCGCACCTCCTTAAAGCCGCACGTCCTGAGCGAACGTCCTGAACCGAAATTCCGCCCCGCCCTGATCCGACCGGAGACTGCCCGATGTCCGAACGCCTTCTCGTGCTCGTCCGCCATGGCCAGAGCGAATGGAACCTCAAGAACCTGTTCACCGGCTGGCGCGACCCCGACCTCACCGAACTCGGCGTCGAGGAGGCGAAGGCGGCCGGTAAGCGGCTGAAGGCGGAGGGCTTCCAGTTCGATCTCGCCTTCACCTCGCAGCTTTCCCGCGCGCAGAAGACGCTGGACCTCGCTTTGGCCGAGCTCGGCCAGACCGGCATTCCCATCACCCGCGACATCGCGCTGAACGAGCGGGACTATGGCGACCTGTCGGGCCTCAACAAGGACGACGCCCGCCAGAAATGGGGCGAGGAACAGGTGCATATCTGGCGCCGCTCCTATGACGTGCCCCCGCCCGGCGGCGAGAGCCTGAAGGACACGGTGGCCCGCACGCTGCCCTATTACGTGCAGGAAATCCTGCCGCAGGTGCTGCGCGGCAACCGCGTGCTGGTGACCGCGCACGGCAATTCGCTGCGCGCGCTGATCATGGTGCTGGAGAAGCTGTCGCCCGAAGGCATTCTCAAGCGCGAGCTGGCGACCGGCGTGCCGGTGATCTACCGCCTGAACGCGGATTCCACCGTCGCCAGCAAGCTCGATCTCGCCGGCTGATCCGGTTCCCCCGCGCGCCGCGAACCCGCGCGGGGGACGCCGCCGGCCTGGGACATAAGCGTGGTGCCATGCCGGCAGCGCGCCCGTCCTATTCGCCTGCCGCCTCTTCCCACAGAGCTGCGCCGGGTTTATCGACGGCCTTTCGCCCGAGCGGGCGGCGCGGGAGAGGCCCGGCCGTGCGCAACGGCACCTGCGCAGGCCGCCGCTCCGATGCTGAAGTCCTTCTTCGCCTATTACCGTCCGTACCGGACGCTGTTCCTGATCGATTTCGGCTGCGCGGTGCTGTCCGGCGTGCTGGAACTCGGCTTTCCCATGGCGATGAAGGCGTTCGTCGACCTGCTGCTGCCGCGCGGCGATCTCCAGCTCATCATCCTCGCCGCGGTCGGGCTGCTGGCGATCTATGCGCTGAACAGCGCGCTGATGGGGATCGTGACCTATTGGGGCCATGTGCTCGGCATCAACATCGAGACCGCGATGCGGGCGAAGGCGTTCGCCCATCTGCAGAAGCTCTCCTTCCGCTTCTTCGACAATTACAAGACCGGCCATCTGGTGGCGCGCGTCACCAAGGACCTCGAAGAGATCGGCGAGGTCGCCCATCACGGGCCGGAGGACCTGTTCATCGCGGTGATGACCTTCGTCGGCGCCTTCGTGCTGATGCTCTGGGTCCACCCGCCGCTCGCCTTCCTCACCGCGCTGATCGTGCCGCTGACCGCGCTCGTGGTGGCGCGCTATGGCGGGCGGATGACGCGGAACTGGCAGGAGCAGTTCGGGCGCATCGGCGCCTTCAATGTCCGGCTGGAGGAGAATATCGGCGGCATCCGCGTGGTGCAGGCCTTCGCCAACGAGGCGCACGAGGCCCGGCTGTTCGCCGCCGACAATGCCGGCTACCGCGCCGCCAAGCTCGACGCCTACCGGATCATGGCGGCGAGCCAGGCGCTGAACTACATCGCAATGCGGCTGGTGCAGCTCACCGTGATGCTGGCGGGGGCGTGGTATGTGGTCGAGGGCGGGCTGTCGATCGGCGGCTTCGTCGGCTTCCTGCTGCTGGTCGGGGTGTTTTATCGCCCGCTCGACAAGATCGCGGCGGTGATGGAGACCTACCCCAAGGGCATCGCCGGCTTCCGCCGCTATCAGGAACTGCTGGCGACCGAGCCGGACATTGCCGACCGGCCGGGCGCGCGCGACGTCGCCCATCTCAAGGGCGACATCCGGTTCGAGGGCGTCGGCTTCGGCTATGTGCCGGGACGTCCCGTGTTCTCGGGCATCGACCTCGCCATCCGCGCCGGCGAGACCGTGGCGTTCATCGGCCCCTCGGGCGCGGGCAAGACCACGCTGCTCTCGCTGCTGCCGCGCTTCTACGAGGCGAGCGAGGGCCGCATCACCATTGACGGCATCGACATTCGCGACATGACGCTGGCCTCGCTGCGCCAGCAGATCGGCATCGTGCAGCAGGACGTGTTCCTGTTCGGCGGCACCATTCGCGAGAACATCGCCTATGGACGGCTCGGCGCGAGCGATGCCGAGATTCTGGAGGCCGCGCATCGCGCCCGGCTCGGCGGCATGCTGGCCGACCTGCCGGAAGGGCTCGACACGCTGATCGGCGAGCGCGGCGTGAAGCTCTCCGGCGGGCAGAAGCAGCGCCTCGCCATCGCGCGGATTTTCCTGAAGAACCCGCCGGTGCTGATCCTCGACGAGGCGACCTCGGCGCTCGATACCGAGACCGAGCGCGAGATCCAGCGCTCGCTGGACGAGCTGGCGCGCGGGCGCACCACGCTGGTCATCGCCCACCGCCTCGCCACCATCCGCAATGCCGACCGCACGCTTATGGTGGCGCGCGGCACCATCACTGAGCTGCCGGCTCCGCCGGAGGAGGCGCGGGAGGCTTCCGCGTCCCGAACATGAGCCCGCGCACCGAACTCAGGTGCTTGCGCATGAGCTGTTCGGCCAGGTCGGGATTGCGGCCCTCGATGGCGGCGATGATCGCCTCGTGCTCGGCGAAGCTGGTATGGGTCGACGGCGGCTCGTTCGCGGTGCGGGCATAGGCCCAGCCCGGCGAGCGGCGCACCGCGTTCAGCGTCTCGAACAGGGTGACCAGCAGCTTGTTCTTGCTGGCCTGCGCGATGGCGAGGTGCAGGCGGTTGTCCCACGCTTCATAGATGCTCCAGCTCTTCGCCCCGCGCGCCCGCCGGTTGCAGGCATGCATCTCGTCGAAATCCGACTGCGTGCCGTGAAGCGCGGCAAGCCGCGCCAGCTGCGGCTCCATGGCGAGGCGGGCGTCGATGATCTGCGCCGGGCTGGTGATCGAGCCGAGATATTCGACATCGTGCAGGTTGATCACCGGACGCGCGCCGATGAAGGTGCCGCGCCCGATATGGCGCCAGACCTGGCCCTCGGATTCCAGCACCGCCATCGCCTTGCGGATTTCCGCCCGGCTCGCCTGTAGCTGCTCGGCCAGCGCGCGCTCCGAAGGCAGGCGCCCATTGAGCGACAAGGTCTGTTCGGAGAGGAAATTCCTCAGCCGCGACAGCACGTCATCCGCAGTTCGGTGGCCGAACATTTCAACCAATCACGAAAATGGGTTCACTTAGGGGCTTTTCACCGTAGTCAAAACACGTTCAAATTCAATCTGCCGCAACGTCAGTTCAACGGGAAAACACCCCCGGAGCTGAAAAGTGACGCGACACCGAATTGAACCAATAGCGAAATTGGTTCAGCCGGCGGGCGAAGGTCGTCAACGCCAAACGATTCTCGCCGCTGCCGTAGGCCTTATGCCGGAGGAGAACAGGGACGCCTGAGCCGCTGTCCCCGCTGACCGATCAAAAAAGAACATATCGGAGGAAACCATGACGATCTCCAAGAGATCCTTCTGCCTTTCGGCCGCCGCGGGCGCGTTGCTGCTCGTCGCCGGCAACGTCTCCGCGCCCGCGCAAACCCGCAATGTGACGTTCGTCCAGCCGAGCCCGTCCGCCATCAACTCCTTCCCGATCTACGTCGCCATGGGCGAGGGGTTCTTCAAGGATGAGGGCATCGAGATGCGCGTCGAGTCGGTCAACGGCTCGGGCGCGGTCATCCAGGCGCTGGCGTCCGGCCAGGCGCAGTTCGGGCGCCCCGGACCCGGCCCCGTGCTCAACGCCCGCGCGCGCGGCGTCGATGTCGTCTTCCTCTACAACATGATGGTGAAGAGCTCCTTCGGCATCGTGGTGAAGGAGGGCGAGAGCTTCAAGTCGCCCACCGACCTCAAGGGCAAGGTGATCGGGGTCGGCACCGCCGACGGCGCCGAGGTCTCGTTCGCGCGCGGCGTGCTGTCCGCCCTCGGCATGGAGGAAAAGCGCGACTACACCTTCCTGACCGTCGGCGATGGCGGCATGGCGACCGCGGCCTTCACCCGCGGCGACATCTCCGCCTACGCCGCCTCGACGGCCGACGCGGCGATCCTGTCCCATCGCGGCATCAAGCTGCGCGACATCACCCCGATCGAATTCGTCACCTTCTTCGGCAACGGCTTCGCCGTGATGCAGCAGACCATCGACAAGGACCCCAAGCTGGTCGAGGGCTTCGGCCGCGCGGTGGTGCGGGCGCAGGAATTCGCCGTCGATCCGGCGAACCGCGAGAAGGTGCTGGCGCATCTCAAGGCCGGCATGCCGCAGGAAAGCGAGGACAAGGCCTTCGCCAACGCCCTGTTCGAGCAGGTGCTGGCCAAGACCATGCGCGTCGACGAGAGCAAGGGCTGGGGCTACCAGAACCCCAAGGACTGGGAAGCCTGGCATGTCAGCCTGGTCGAGACCGGCAGCCTGAAGCAGCCGATCCCGGACCTCGAAAAGGCCTACACCAATGCGTTTGTGGAGGTGTGGAACAAATGAACGCCGCCGCAGCCTTCCTCCCCGTGGAATCGAAGCCCCGCGAGGTGGTCTACGAGCTGAAGTCGGTCTCGAAGACCTACGCCATGCGGCAGATCCACGCCCTGGACAATGTGAATCTCCGGCTGGAGCGCGGCAGCTTCTCTTCCGTCATCGGATCGAGCGGCTGCGGCAAGTCCACCCTTCTGAAGATCATGGCGGGGCTGCAATCCCCGTCGGCGGGCAGCGTGGTGCTGGCGGGCAAGCCCGTGCTGGGAGCGCGCCGCGACATCGGCATGATGTTCCAGCACGCCACGCTGTTTCCCTGGCGCACCACGCTGGAGAACATCGTGCTGCCGGTCGAGATCCGCGACGGCAAGGCGGCGGCGCAGGCCAAGCACGACGCCGCCCGCCGCCTGCTCGAACTGGTGGGCCTCAAGGGTTTCGAGAACGTCTATCCGGGTGAGTTGTCCGGCGGCATGGCGCAGCGCGCCGCCATCTGCCGGATGCTGATCACCGAGCCCGAGGTGCTGCTGCTCGACGAACCGTTCTCGGCGCTCGACGAATTGTCGCGCGATTTCATGAACATGGAGCTGCAGCGCATCTGCATGGCGCGCAACGCGACCGCCTTCCTCGTCACCCACTCCATCCCGGAGGCGGTGATCCTGTCGGACGTGGTCTACGTCATGCGCCCGCGCCCCGGCCGGGTGGTGGAGACGGTGGCGATCGATCTGCCGCGTCCGCGCACGCTGGAGATGATCACCACCCCCTATTTCGGTGCGCTCGTCGCCCACATCCGCAGCCGTCTCGACAAGGAGGCCGCATGACCACGCTCGACAGCTCCATCGAGGTCGGCGAAACCGGCGCCGGCATCACTGACACCGTGTGGACCGAAAAAGGCTCCTGGCTCGACCGGGTGCCGCGCGCGGTCTCCATGATCGTCCTGTTCGCGGCGTTCCTCGCCATCTGGCAGGGCATCGCGCTCCTGGGCGTGGTCTCCCCGATCATCATGCCGACCCCGGCCGAGGTCGGCCGCGACATCGTCTCCGTGGCGGCCAACCTGCTGTCGGGCGACTACATGCTCACCGCGCTGTGGATCACCGGCAAGGAAGTGTTCTTCGGCTTCATCATCGCGACGGTGGTCGGCTTCTCGCTCGGCGTGCTGGTCGGCGAGACGTCGTTCGGCGAGCGGGCGGTGATGCCCTATCTCGTCGCCATCGACACCATGCCGAAGATCGCCTTCGCCCCGCTTTTCGTGGCGTGGCTCGGCTTCGACATCGCTTCCAAGGTCGCGCTCGCCGCCTTCATCGCCACCTTCCCGATCATCGTCGGCACGGCGGCGGGGCTGCATGCGGCGGACAGCAATTCGCGCATGCTGTTCAAGACCATGGGCGCCACGCGCTGGCAGACCCTGATCAAGCTGAAGCTGCCCACCGGCCTGCCGCATTTCTTCACCGGCCTGAAGATCGGCTCGGTCGGCGTGATGGCGGGCGCGATCACCGGCGAATTCCTCGGCGGCGGCAAGGGCTTCGGCGAACTGATCCGCGTCGCGGCCTCCATGCTCGACACCCCGCGGGTGTTCTCGCTCATCCTCTATCTCAGCCTTCTGGGCCTCGGCCTGTTCGCCTTCGTGAACTGGGTCCAGCAGCGTTTCGTGTTCTGGCACAAGGCCCGGGTGACGACGGCGGAGTGACCCCTCCGCCGCTCCCCGCACCATTCAGGAAAAAGACCATGCATCTCGTGACCTACCGCACGCCGGCAGGCTCCTCCGTCGGCGTTGTCGAGGGCGACGGCATCCTGCGCGTCGCCGACCTCGTGCCCGGCGCGCCCGACGACATGATCGGCGTGATCGAGGCGGGCGAACCGCTTCTGGCGAAGCTGCGCGCGGCGCTGGCCGCGGCACCGGCGGGCGCCCGGCAGCCGCTGGCCTCGGCCGAGCTGCTGTGCCCGATCCCGCAGCCGGGCAAGATCATCTGCCTCGGTCTCAACTACGCGCTCCACGCCAAGGAAGGCGGCAATGCGGTGCCGGACTATCCGGCCTTCTTCATCCGCGCCAATTCCTCGCTGGTGGCGCCGGGCGCGCCGGTGGTGCGCCCGCGCGTTTCCGACAAGCTGGACTATGAGTGCGAGCTGACCATCGTGATCGGCAAGCGCGGCCGCGATATCCCCGAGGAGGAGGCGCTCGGCCATGTCTATGGCTACACGCTGCTCAACGATGTCTCGGTGCGCGACTATCAGCGCAAGACCACGCAATGGTCCGCCGGCAAGAATTTCGACGGCACCGCGCCGGTCGGCCCGGTGATCGCCACTGCCGACGACCTGCCGCCGGGCGCCGACGGGCTGGGCATCCGCACCCGGCTCAACGGGCAGGTGATGCAGGACAGCGACACATCGGACATGGTGTTCAAGGTCGCGCGGACCGTGGCGCTGATGTCGGAGATCATGACCCTCAACCCCGGCGACATCATCGCCACCGGCACGCCCTCGGGCGTCGGCTACGCGCGCAAGCCGCCAGTGTTCATGAAACAGGGCGACGTGGTCGAGGTCGAGGTCGACGGCATCGGCGTGCTGCGCAATCCGGTGATCGACGCGAGCGCGGCGGCATGACGGCGCAGGCTCGCCTCGATTCGACGGCCCGAACCGATGGCGGCCGGGTGCCGGCATCGGCGCTGCGCGTTTTCACGGAGCGCGCCTTCCGGGCGCTCGGCGTGCCGGAGGCCGATGCGCGCACCGTGGCCGGGCTGATGGTCGAGGCGGATCTGCGCGGCTACGACACCCATGGCGTGTTCCGGCTGCGGCAATATGTAAACCGGCTGCGCGATGGGGGTATCACCCCCGCCGCCACCGTCACCACGGTGCGCGAGAGCGCCGCCACCGCGCTGGTCGACGGCGGCAACGGGCTCGGGCATCTCGCCATGAAGGCCGCGACCGAACTCGCCATCGCCAAGGCGCGGGAGGCCGGAATCGGCTGGGTCGGGGTGCGCAATTCCAACCATGCCGGTCCGGCGGCGCTCTATGTGCTGCCGCAGACCCGGCAGGGCATGGCCGGCCTCTGCGCGGCGGTGGGCAGCGCCAACCATGTGGCGCCGTTCGGCGGCAGCGAACTGCTGCTCGGCACCAACCCGCTCGCCATCGCGGTGCCGGCGGGGAGGCAGCCGCCCTTCCTGCTGGACATGGCGACCACCAATGCCGCGATGGGCAAGATCAAGACGCTGGCCCAGCGCGGCGAGACGATGCCGGAAGGCTGGATGGTCGGCCGGGACGGCAAGCCGCTCACCGATCCCAACCGGCGCGACGAGGGGTTCCTGCTGCCGATCGGCGGTGCCAAGGGCTATGGGCTCGCCATGGCGATCGGCCTGCTGGCCGGCGTGATGAACGGTGCTGCCTTCGGCTCCAATGTGGTGGACTTCAGCGCCGACACGACGAGCCCGACCAATACCGGCCAGTTCGTCGCCGCGCTGTCGGTCTCGGCCTTCGCCGACGGCACGGTTTTCGGACAGGCGGTGGACCAGGTGTTCGATGAGATGCGCGCCTGCCCGCCGCTGCCGGGCCATGAGCCTGTCCGCATTCCCGGCGAGGGGCGCGAGGCGCGGGCGGCACGGGACGAGGCGCAGGGGCTCGCGCTGCACCCCAATCTGCTGAAGGAACTCGACGCCATCGCCGGCGAGCTGGGCATCGCCGTTCTCTGAGCGGAAGTGGCGAAACCAATTGATCATTGGATGGGTGAATGCCGCGCAGGACGCTGCGATATCGCCTGTTGGAGCCTTGACGTTTCGCCGAACCCAATATACGACCAAATCATGATTGGTATTAAATGCACGGGAGTGATTGATGAACGCGCCAATTGAGAACGCCGCCTATGTGATCGCGCCCGTCGGCATTCCGACGCTTGGCGTCGAAGGGTCCACCCAGCTTTTCCCGATTCACCGCATCTATTGCGTCGGCCGGAACTATGCCGAGCACGCCATCGAGATGGGCCACGATCCCAACAAGGAGCCGCCGTTCTTCTTCCAGAAGAACCCGGACAATGTGATCGCGGACGGCACCTTTCCCTATCCCGACAAATCCAGCGATGTGCATTTCGAGATCGAGATGCTGGTCGCGATCGGCAAGGGCGGGATCAACATCCCGATCGAGAGCGCGCTCGACCATGTCTGGGGCTATGGCGTCGGTCTCGACATGACCCGCCGCGACCTGCAGGGCGAGGCCAAGAAGCTCGGCCGGCCGTGGGAAGTCGGCAAGGCGTTCGAGGCTTCCGCCCCGTGCTCCGCGCTGGTGCCGGCGAGCCGTATCGGCCACCCGACCGACGGCAAGGTGTGGCTGAACGTCAACGGCAAGCCGCGCCAGGTCGGTGACCTCAACCAGATGATCTGGAAGGTGCCGGAGATGATCTCGTACCTGTCCGGCCTGTTCGAACTCAAGGCCGGCGACATCATCATGTCCGGCACGCCGGCGGGCGTCGGCGCCATCGTGCGCGGCGACCTGATGGAAGGCGGCGTCGATGGCGTCGGCACGCTGACCGCCAAGGTGGTCTGACGCCCGCGCCAGACCCTTCCCGCGTGAAAAGGCACCCGGCGCGGGCTGCGCCGGGTTCGAGACGAACAGACTTCCGACAGGAGCTTGCGGTGGCGAAGATAAAGGTGGCCAACCCCGTGGTCGAACTCGACGGGGACGAGATGACGCGCATCATCTGGGCGCTCATCAAGGACAAGCTGATCCACCCTTATCTCGACGTCGATCTCGAATATTACGACCTGAGCGTCGAGAACCGCGACGCCACCGACGATCAGGTGACCGTCGACGCGGCGCACGCCATCAAGCGCGCCGGTGTGGGCGTGAAATGCGCCACCATCACCCCCGATGAGGGTCGCGTCACCGAGTTCGGCCTCAAGAAGATGTGGCGCTCGCCGAACGGCACGATTCGCAACATCCTCGGCGGCGTCATCTTCCGTGAACCGATCATCGCCAAGAACGTGCCGCGCCTCGTTCCGGGCTGGACCCAGCCGATCATCGTCGGTCGCCACGCCTTCGGCGACCAGTACCGCGCCACCGACTTCAAATTCCCCGGCAAGGGCACGCTGACGGTGAAGTTCGTCGGCGAGGACGGAACGGTGATCGAGCAGGAAGTTTATCAGTCGCCCGGCGCCGGCGTCGCGCTCGCCATGTACAATCTCGACGAGGCCATCGCCGAATTCGCGCGGGCCTCGCTCAATTACGGTCTGGCCCGGCGCTACCCGGTCTATCTCTCGACCAAGGACACCATCCTCAAGCAGTATGACGGGCGGTTCCGCAAGCTGTTCCAGGAGATCTACGAGGCCGAGTTCAAGGCCGAGTTCGAGAAGCACAAGATCTGGTACGAGCACCGGCTGATCGACGACATGGTCGCTTCCGCGCTCAAATGGTCCGGCGGCTATGTCTGGGCCTGCAAGAACTATGATGGCGACGTGCAGTCCGACATCGTGGCGCAGGGCTTCGGTTCGCTCGGGCTCATGACGTCGGTACTGATGACGCCCGATGGCCAGACCATGGAATCGGAAGCCGCCCACGGCACGGTGACCCGCCATTACCGCGAGCACCAGAAGGGCAAGGAGACCTCGACCAACTCCATCGCCTCGATCTTCGCCTGGACCCGCGGCCTTGCGCACCGCGCCAAGCTGGACGGCAATGACGACCTCGCCCATTTCGCGAGCACGCTGGAGAAGGTCTGCGTCGACACGGTGGAGGGCGGCCACATGACCAAGGACCTCGCCTTGCTGGTCGGGCCGGATCAACCCTGGCTGTCGACCACCGGCTTCCTCGACAAGGTGGATGCCGGTCTCAAGCTGGCGATGAAATAGCATTGCGCTTCCCGGTCCGGCCGCGCGCCGGACCGGTTCATCCGATGGACCGGATCAGTTGCGAAGATCGCCGCCGGGTATGAGCGACAGGAGCAGCCCCGCCGCCTCCATGGCGCGCGCGATGCGCTGCATGGCCGGCCAGTCGATGGTGCCGCTGCGGCGCCCGAGATAGATCACCCACGCCTCGTTCGGCACCGCCTCGCCCGGAAAATCGCGCTCGATATGTCGCGCCGCCTGCATCAGGCGCGGCAGGCTCGGCCGCTCGCCGGGCACCTCGCTCTCGTCGAAGCAGTCCTCGCACATCGCCGCCGCCCGTCACCGCTCAAAGCTGAAAACGTCGAAGCCGCGGTCGCGATCGATCACATAGACCACGCCGCGTTCATCGACGTCGACATCGTTGCTCTGCGGGCTGGCATGGCCGGGGGCCGGCGAGGGGATGTAGTGCCCGATCTCGCGCGGGGTTTCCGGCGTCGCGATGTCGATGATGCGCACCCCGCCGGCGAACCAGGTGGCGAACACCAGCGAGCCGATCTGGCGTTCCTGGAACTGATGGCCGCCGAACCGTCCACCGGCGCGCGCATAGGGCGATTCCCGCTCGCTGACATGGAAGGTCGAGACCGGGACCGGCCGGGTCGGGTCGGACACGTCCATCACCCAGAGGAAGCCGTGCGGCTGGCCGGGCACATGGTCGTGCTCCTCGTCGATCATCAGCGCCAGATCGCGTCCGGCGATGGGCTCGGCGAGGCGGAAGAAGGTGTGGGTCGGCTCGGGGAAGGGCGGATGGTAGTTGAACCGCCCGACTGTGCGCGGCGCGGTGATGTCGGAAATGTCGATGACATGGGCGCCGGCATACCAGCAGGCCGCCCACAGCGTGTCGCCCACGCGCAGCGCATGGTGCAGCCGGCAGCGCTGTCCCGGCCAGGACGGCGTCTCGCCGCCCGCCACATGCTGGCCCGGCATGTGCCAGCGCGCGACCTCGCGCGGGCGGGTCGGGTCGGCGAGGTCGTAGATCACCAGTATGTTGCCGACATAGCCCTCCATCTCGGTCGAGATGTAGGCGTAGCGCTCGTCCATGTCGAAGCGGTGCACGCCGATGCCGCCGGTGCGCACCGTGGCGAGGTGGCGGGGATTTGCGGGATCGGCGATGTCCCAGACCCGGAACCCGCCATCCTGATAGCCGCGCGCCAGCCCGGCGCGCAGCGTGTCGAGATCGCCCGGCGCGACGCCGATCTCGGCGGCGATTTCCGCCTCCTGCGGCGGGCGTCCCAGCGTCGCGGCGAGGTCGGCGGTGACGGCGGCAATGCGCTCGCCCTTGCGGAAGAAATGCCGCTTGTGCCGCTCGACATTGGTGATCATCAGGTCGCCGGCGACCTTCACCTTGTGGGTGTGGGAAAAGCCATCGGGCGGGGCGATCCGCGCGACCTGACGCGGGCGGCGCGGGTCGCTCACATCATAGATCGCCGTGCCGTCCGGCGGCGACATATGGCCGATGAAGGCATGGTTGCGGTGGACCACCACCTCGCCCCCGCCCGGAATATCCAGCCGGGCGAGAGGGGTGACATTGGCGCTGTGCAGCACCTCGGGGCGGGACGGGGCGTTCATGCCGCGGCCATCCGCGCGGCGGCGCGGTTGCGGCGCCACTGCACGAAGGAGGGCAGCAGCAGCGAGAGCACCAGCGCCACCCACAGCACATTGCCGACCGTGGAGGAGAAGAACACCCAGGGGTCATTGCCGCTGATCCGCAGCGCGCGCATCACATTGGCTTCCAGCAGCGGACCGAGAATGACGCCGATCAGCAGGGCCACCACGTTGAAGTGCGTCTGCCGGCACAGATAACCGATCGCGCCGAACAGCAGCGTCAACCACAGGTCGAACATGTAGCCGCGCGGCGCGAAGGCACCCACCAGGGTGAAGGCGATGATGATCGGCGCCAGCACCGGCGTCGGGATCAGCACCAGCTTCGAGACATATTTGGTGAGCGGCAGCGTGGTGAACAGCATCACCGCATAGGCGACCAGCATGGTGATGAACACGCCATAGCCGATGCCGGGGTTCTGGATGAACAGGCGCGGGCCGAGCTGGACGCCGTGATAGGTCATCACGATCATCATCACCGCCGCCGTGGTGCCGCCGGGCACGCCGATGACCAGCATGGGAATGAGGTCGCCCGAGGTCACGCCATTATTGGCGGATTCCGGCGCGATCACCCCTTCCGGGATGCCGGTGCCGTATTTTTCCGGCGTCTTGGAGAACAGGCGCGACTGCTGGTAGGCGACGAAGGCGGCGATGGAGGCGCCGGCGCCGGGCACGATGCCGATGACGAGCCCGACAAGGCTGGTCCACACCATGTGCCAGGTGCGGGCGAAGGCCATGGTCACGCCTTCCCAGGTCTGCTTCCAGCTCGCCTTCCGCATCATTTCCAGCCCGCTCTCGTCGAGCACGGAATCGTTCTCCATCATCTTCAGCGCCTCGGAGATGGCGAAGACGCCGATCAGCACCGCGATCAGCGGCACGCCGTCATAGAGTTCGATCATGCCGAAGGTGCCACGCGGCGTGGAGTAGATGTGGTCGGCGCCGATCGCGCCGATCAGCAGGCCGAGGAATCCGGCGATCAACCCCTTGAGCATGTTGTCGGAGGCGACGGAGGCGATCAGCGTGATGCCGAACAGCAGGATCACCACCATCTCGACGCTGTGCATGTAGAAGGCGAGGCGCGCGATATAGGGCAGCAGGAAGATCGACAGTCCCGCCGTCACCACGCCGCCCACGGTGGAGGCGACGAAGGACAGCACCAGCGCCTGCTGCCCCAGCCCTTTCCGGGCCATCGGGTAGCCGTCGAGACAGGTGGCCGCCGCGCCGCCATTGCCGGGAATGTTGAGCAGGATCGAGGTGATGCCGCCGCCCATATGCGAGGCGACGAACAGCGAGACCATGAAGATCATCGCCACCTCGATGTCCACCGCCAGGGTGAAGGGCAGCAGCATGATGATGGTGTTGGCCGAGCCGAAGCCCGGCATGGCGCCGATGATGATGCCGATGGTGGTGGCGATGACGATCAGCCAGAGATAGCTGAAGTTCAGCAGGAACTGATCGGAGAGGACGGCGAAGCTGAGATTCATGACGAGGCTCCCGTCTGCAGCGGTTTTTAGCCGGCTTACAGACCTGTCAGCGCGAAGAACAGGCGCTCGAACGGACCTTGAGGGAAGGCGGTCCGCAGGATGAGGATGAACAGCACGAAGCCGAAGAGCGCGAGGCTGCCGGCGATCAGCGCGGCGCGGCGCGGCGGCATCTTCTGCAGCACGAGGAAGCACAGGAAGAGATAGCCGAAGGTGGAGAGCGTGAATCCCGCATAGGGGATCGCCGCCACCGAGGCGACCGTCAGCAGGAACAGGGTCGCGCGCACCGAGCCCAGCTTGCGGCTCTCATAGAGGCTGCGCCACTCGACGTAATGGGTGCCGCGCGCCAGTCCGATCACGGTGCGCAGGGCGAAGATGCCGATGAGAAGGAACAGCACGACGGCGCAGAACACGCCGCTGACCTTGGCCTCCCAGTCGAGATCCTTGATGGAGATCAGGTAATAGGTTGCGAAGACGGCGCCGAGGATCGGGATGATCCAGTCGGCGCCGGTCGCGACCCTGGCGTCGCGTTGGTCTTTCATGGCGCGTTCCTGCTCGGTGGGCGGGGATCGGACGAAACGGAGGCGAGGTGACGCGTCCCGGCCGCCGACCCCGGGGAGCCGGCGACAGGGCCGCGCATGCGCCTTCGGCCGGGACTTACTTCGAGGCAGTCAGCAGCGGGCGATAGCGTTCGGCCAGCGCCAGATATTCGCGGGCGGACTTGTCGCAGGCGGCGGCATCGCCATAGCGGATGAACTCCCACGGAGTGCCGGCCTTCTCGGCCAGTTCCTTGTATTCCGGGTCGTTGAACACCTGCCGCATGCTCTCGCCGAGCTTCTTCACCCGGTCGGGATGTTCCTGCGCCGCCTTGGTGTGGATCACGATGGCGCGCTGGCCGGACATGGGCGGGATGCTGGTGCCGAACACCTTGTTCACCGGCGGCGCGTCATTGGTCAGCTCCGGCGCCTCATTGGTGGAGTTGAACACGGTGAGAAAGCGGGCCTGGCCGTCGAGGCCGAGCGAGGAGGACAGGAAGGTCGCGCAGCCATCGACCTCGCCGGTGATGGCCGCCGAGCGGGCATGGCCGCCGCCGCCATAGGGGATCATGCGCACCTTCATCCCGGTGGCTTCCGCCAGCGCCAGCGCGCCGATGGTGGACGGATGGGGCAGGCGGCTGGTGGAGAGCGTGATCTCGCGCTTCTTGCCCTCTTCGACCATGTCCTGAATGGTCTTGAACCGGCTGTTGGCGCCGACCCAGATTACGGAATCGTCGACATCCATGCTGCCGAGATAGGTGAAGTCTTCCGGGTATTTGTAGTTCACCTTCTGGGTGGCGTACATGATCATCTCAGGGCCGATATTGCCGACGAGAATGTTGTAGGCGTTGGGCTCGCGCTTGGAGACGAACACCTCGTAGCCGACCTGCCCCGATGCGCCGGGGAAATAGGAATATTCGAAGTTCTGGCCGATATACTTGCTCCACACGCGGTTGAAGGCGCGCGAGGCCTGGTCGACGCCGCCGCCTTCGCCGGTGGGGATCAGCACCTGGATCGGCCGGTCGGGATAGCCGGCGGCGCGGGCGCCGGTCGAGAGCGGGCCGGCCAGCGACCCCGCGAAGGCACCCGCCCCCGCTAGCAGAAGGTGACGTCGATTCAGCGAAAGAGTCATTGTGGCGTTCCTCCAAGCTCGCGCACCCGTCTTCGCGGGTGTCGTGACAACTTCTATACCGATCGGTATTTGGTTTATATTGGTTTAGCGGTGGGGTCAATAGTTGGCGGTCCCGCGGGTGCCGTTCCCGGGCATTTCCGCGCGCGCTCTGCGCCCTTATGGCGTCGATGTACGAAAGTGACGGGCGACCGCCGGCAGAACACGCCCAAGGCGCGGCAACCATTGGTTCATTGGTAAAATCGAGCGCCACCCCGGCACGCGGTACCGCTGCCGGCATGGCCGCGCCGCGCCCGCGTTAACGGCGGAGCGTCGGGGCCTCGTGTTGCCGGCGGGTGGGGCGGGGGGCTGAGCTATTGCCGGTCGAGCAGCTTGCGCTCGACAGTCTGCAGATGCGTGCGCATCGCCGTAGCCGCGCCGGCCATGTCGCGGTGCTCGATGGCGTCGACGATGGCGTCGTGCTCGGCGAAGCTGTGATGATCGGTGAGCGGCTTCAATGGCGCCGAGCGCAGCCGGCCCCAGGTCACCGCGCGCCGCACGGCGTTCAGCGTGTCGAACAGCCCCAGCAGCAGGCTGTTCTGCGTCGCCTCGGCGATGGTGCGGTGAAGGCGGGTGTCCCAGCCTTCATATTGCCGCCAGTTTTCCGCCTGCCGCGAGCGCGTCAGGCACAGCCGCATCTCCGAGATCGCCGAGGGCGTGGCGCTGAAGGCGGCGGCGCGGGCGATTTCCGGCTCGATGGCGATGCGGGTGCGCATCACCTCAGCGGGGTTGGAGCGCCGGGCCAGCGCCTCGATATCGGCGAAGGTATCGAGCGGTCGGCTGCCCATGAAGGTGCCCTTGCCGACATGGCGCCAGAGCTGGCCTTCCGATTCCAGCACATCGAGCGCCTTGCGCAGTTCGGCCCGCGACACGCCGAGCGCGGCGGACAGTTCCCGCTCCGGCGGCAGTCTTCCATCTTCCGGAAGATGCGCCTGGGCGAGAAAGCCCCGGAGCTGGGTGAGAATGCTCTTCTCAGGATGGAGGTCGCTGGAGCCTAGCATGCAAAGTCCAACCAAAACAAGATTGGTTCAGGATATGCTGAGCGCCGGCCCAAACGTCAAGTCATTTCATTCCGCGCGCGCGGCAATGCCCAAAAAATCACCCAATGCAAACCAAAGCATCATTGGTGGCCATCTTCTTGGCCACTAGTCGCGCGTTACGTTGAGATTTCGCCGACTTTTTGCGACGGCTTCTTTCAGGAAAGAATTGCACTATTTAATACAATAAGTACAATACCGGCTCCCCTCTACTAGGAGCCGTGTCCATGTCCCATGCCCGCCTCGCGCCGCGAATGAGCGGTGCCGGCTCGTCGCCGACCGCCGAAATCTCGAACAAGGTCCGCGCCCTTGTCGCGCAGGGCCACAAGGTCGTCAATCTCGGCGAGGGCGAGCTGGACTTTCCCACCCCGCCCGCAATCTGCGAGGCCGGCATCGCCGCCATTCGCGAGGGCGACACCAAGTACACCGCCGTTCCTGGAACAGTGGAGCTCAAGCGCGCCATCCGCGCCAAGTTCGCGCGCGAGAACGGCCTCGTTTATGCCGACAACGAGGTGATCGCCGGGGCCGGAGCCAAGCAGCTCATCTTCAACGCTTTCCTCGCGACGCTGGCGCCGGGCGACGAGGTGATCGTGCCCGCGCCCTATTGGGTGTCCTATCCCGATATGATCCGTCTCGCCGAAGGCGTGCCGGTGATCGTTGCCGCCACGGCGGAGGAGGGCTGGAAGCTCACCCCGGAAAAGCTCGCCGCGGCGCTCACGCCGCGCACCCGCTGGGTGGTGCTGAACTCGCCGAACAATCCCACGGGCGCGGTCTACAGCCACGCGGAGATCAAGGCGCTGACCGACGTGCTGCTCAGCCATCCCGACGTGCTGGTGATGGCGGACGACATCTATGAGCATGTGCGCTTCGACGGCGACTTCGCCACCCCGGCGCAGGTGGAACCGCGCCTGCTCGGGCGCACGTTGACCGTCAACGGCCTGTCCAAGGGCTATTCCATGACCGGCTGGCGTATCGGCTATGCCGGCGGGCCGGCGTGGCTGATCGGCGCGATGCAGGTGCTGCAGTCGCAGAGCACCTCGAACCCTTCCACCATCAGCCAGCGCGCGGCGATCGCGGCGCTGGAGGGCGGGCTGGACTTCATGGCAGGCTGGCTCGACGTGCTGCGCGAGCGGCGCGGCGTCGTGCTGGACATGGTGGCGCGCACGCCGGGTCTTTCCGCCGACATGCCGGACGGGGCGTTCTATGTGTTCGCCGACTGCGGGGGGCTGATCGGCACGCGCACGCCGGACGGCCGGGTGATCGCCAGCGACCTCGATGTCGCGACCTATCTGCTGGACGCCGCCCATGTCGGCGTGGTGCACGGCTCGGCCTTCGGCACGCCGGGCTATCTCCGCATCGCCTATGCGGTGGATACCGATACACTGCGCGCCGCCTGCGCCCGTATCGAGGCGGCCTGTCAGGCCCTGATGCGTCGGGCCGCTGCCTGACCGGAGCGGAGCTGGCAAACAAAAACCCGGCGGAGCGATCCGCCGGGCTTTTCATTTTTTGACCGAGCGCCCTCTCAGGCCAGCGTCACCATGGAGCGCGGGTCGGCGGCGAGGGCCTGCATCATCGCCGTGACTTCCTCAACCGCCGCGCCTTCGAGGTCGCGCAGCGGCGAGCGGACGTGGCCGCCGTCGAAGCCGCGCAGGTTCATGGCGAGCTTCACCATCTGCGGCTGGCCGTGCTTGCGGGCGAGCGCGCGGAACGGATACCAGACCTGATGCAGCTCGCGCGCGGTGCGGGCATCGCCCGCCTCCAGCGCGCGATAGGTCGCGAGGATCAACTCCGGCAGCGCGCAGGAATTGGTCGAGGAGATGCCGTCGAAGCCGGCCATCATCGGGCCGAGGAAGGCGAGGTCCGAGGCGCAGAACAGCTTCAGCTTGCCGCCGAGGCGGTTGGCGATGCGGTCGATCGGCGTCACCGACAGGTCGCCCTGCTTGATGCCGACCGCGCCCTCGATGGTCGCGAGCTGTTCGATGACGTCCGGCTGCAGCGTGATGCCGATGCCGGGCGCGTTGTAGATCAGGATGCCGGTCTTCGACACCGGCGCCATCTCCTTGAAGAAGGCGACGATCTGGCCGTCGGTGACCTCCGAGACGAAGGGCGGGGTGACCATGGGCAGCCCGCCGAGATCGCCGGCGAGCTGCGTGAGGTCGCGCACCGTGCGGGCGTCCGAGCCGGCCGAGCACAGCATCACCGGCACCCGGTCGCCGACCACGTCCATCGAGGCGCGGAACAGTTCCGCGCGCTCATCGGTCGACATGGCGGGAAACTCGCCATAGGTGCCACCGATCAGGATGCCGTCGAAGCCGAGCCCGATGACGCGCTCGATGGAACGGGCAAGGCCGGCCTTGTCGAGCGCGCCGTCGGCGGTGAACGGGGTGACGGTGATGTTGAATATGCCGGAAAGCCGTTCCCGGCTTTCGGTGATGTCCTTCATGACGGGTACTCTTGGAGTGCGGGATCAGGCGATCTGGACCAGGGCGCGGTCGAGCGTGCCGAGCACGCGGCAGCCGGTTTCGGTGACGACGATGGTCTCGCTGACGCCGACGGTGAAGCGGCCATAGATGCGCAGCGCCGGTGGCAGGTGGAAGGTCATGCCGGGCTGGAGCTCGGTCTTCACGCCGGCATTGAGGCTGAGAATGCCGCCCTCGCCCCAGTCGGGCGCGAAGGAAATGCCGACGCTGTAGCCGAGGCGCTTGCGGAAATTGTCGGTGTAGCCGGCGGCGTCGATCACCTTCTGGCAGGCGATGTGCGGCACCTCGCAGGCGACGCCGGGCTTGATGGCGTCGAGCGAGACCGCCAGCGCTTCCTGGCAGACCTTCATCATGTCCAGCGCCTCGGCCGGCGGCGTGCCGATCCAGGCCGAGCGCATCAGCGCGGCGTGGTAGCGGTCGTGCACCGCCGCCATTTCCAGGAAGGCGGGATCGCCGGCCTGCAGTTCGCGGCGCTTCCAGGTGCCGTGCGGCACGCCCGAGCGCGGGCCGGAGGAGACCAGCGGCTCCATGCCCATATATTCCGAGCCGGCCTCGATCGCCGCGCCCATCATCGCGGCCACGATGTCGTTCTCGGTATTGCCGGCGCGCACGGCGGCAAGGCCGGCACGCAGGCCGGCATCGACATAGGTCGCGGCGATGGCGAGCTTCTCCACCTCCAGCGGCGACTTCACCATGCGCAGCTTCTCGACCACGCCGGCGGCGTCGTGCACCGTGCCGAGCGCGGCGATCAGCGTCTCATAGGTGGCGATCGGCAGGAACCAGCCGCGCTTGTCGATGGCGACGCGCTTGCCCTTCAGCCCCTTCGCCTCGATCAGCGACATCAGCACCCGAACCGGATCATCGGTGTCCTGATAAATCACGGCGTCGGTGATGTAGGTGTTGGCGGTGAAGTTGAAGAATTCGAGCTGGCGCACCACGAACACCGGGTCGCCGTCGACCGGCAGCAGCAGCGCCTGGAAGGTGTAGTAGCCGGGCGTCTGCTGGCCGGTGAGATAGAAGATGTTTTCCGGCCCGGTGACGATCATCACGTCGATGCCGGCCTCGGCGAGTCCGGCGCGCGCCTTGGCGACGCGGGCGTCGTATTCGGCCTTGGGGAAGGCGGATTCCTGTCCCTGGACCACACCGTAAGTAGCGGTCATGTCACGAAAACTCCCTGATGAGATGCGTGCGCGACGCATCGAAGCGAAGACCGAAGCCGGGGGCCTGTGGCGCGCGCACCATGCCCTCGTGATAGACGAGGCCGGAGGCGGGGTCGTCGACCAGCCCATCGGCGCCATAGAGCTCGGAAAAGCGCGGGCGCGCCGCAACGGCGAGATGGAGCGCGGCGCTGGTGGCGAGAGCGCCCTCGTTCATCTGGCCGATCATGAACGGGACATGCGCCTCGTTCAGCAGCCGCGCGCCCTGCAGCGTCGGGGCGATGCCGCCGAGCTTGACCAGCTTGAGATGGGCCATCAGCCCGTTGCCGGCCGCGATGATGCGGCGCACATCGTCGAGCCCCGTCACGCTCTCGTCGAGCATGACCGGGATCGGCGTCGCGCTCGCGAGGCGGTCGAGCGCGTCCCAGTCGCCGGGGGCGATCGGCTGTTCGACATAGGCCAGCCCGAAGGGCGCGAGCGCGCCGAGATTGGCCAGCGCCTCGTCCAGCGTCCATGAGCCATTGGCGTCGGCGGCGAGCTTGAGGCCATCGCCGAAGCGCTCGCGGAGCAGGGCGACCCGCCGCAAATCTTCCTCGAAGGCGCCAGCGCCGATCCGCACCTTCAGGTCGCGGAAGCCGCGCGCGACATAGGCCGCCGCCTGTTCGAGGAAGGTCTCGTCGCTGGAGATGAACAGGGTCTGGTTGGTGGCGCGGGCGATTGGCTCGCCGTCCGGCGCGCCAAGCAGGGTGGCAAGCGGCACGCCGGCCTGCTTTGCTGCCAGATCGTGCAGCGCGCTGTCGATCAGCGTGCGCACCGGGGCGCTGGCCTCGCTGAAGGCGGCGGGCGGCAGGGTGAGCAGGGACGCGGCGCCGGCCTCGAAATCAATCCGGCCGACGACATCGACCGCCTCGGCCAGCACCGCCTCGGCCTCCAGCCCGTTGAGATAGGCGATGTTGAGCCGCACCTCGCCGACCGCCACCACGGTTCCGGTCTCGAGCCGCAGATACAGCGTGTCGAGCCCGGCGATGCGCCCGGAGGAGGCGGTGTGGAGCACCAGCCCGCCGCCATAGGTGAGCAAAGCGCGATGAAGGGAAACGCGCATGGCTCAGGCCGTCAGCAGGTTGCGGGCGATGTCGCGGTAGATCAGGCTCGACGTCACGAACTCGTCCACCGGCACGAATTCGTCGGCCTTGTGCGCCACGGAGAGCGAGCCGGGGCCGATCACCACGCCCTCCGCGCCGGTGGAGCGGAAATGCACGAGGTCGCAGGCGCCCTGAAAGCCGAACGGGCCGGAGTTCGTTATGCCGTGGGCGCGGCAGGCGGCAAGGCTCGCCTGCACCACCGGGCGGTCGACGGCGGTCTCGGTCGCCCCGCCGGTGGTCGGCTTCCATTCCACGATCTCGGCGCGCAGGCCGGTCAGCTCATGGGCACGCGTCAGCAGCGCGGCGATGTCGGCCTTCACCTGCTCCTCGTCCTCGCCGGGCACCAGCCGGCGGTCGAGCAGCAATTCGCAGGCGCCGGGCAGCACATTGTCGGCATGGCCGCCATGAATGCGCGTGACGGTGAGGCTCGCCCCGCCCACCAGCGGATGGCTGCGGTGGCGGATGTCGGTTTCGTGGGCCTGCGCGACCAGCGCCAGCAATTCGCCGGCCCGGAGAATCGCGTTCTCGCCCAGATGCGGCGAGCCGGAATGGGCGGGCACGCCGAGCACCCGCACCAGCGGGCGCAGGCTGCCCTTATGGGCGGAATAGACCGTGTTCGAGGTCGGCTCGCCGACCACGGCATAGTCGATTTTGGGCTTGCGCGAGGCATAGAGCTTGGCGCCCTCGCTGGCGATCTCCTCGTCGCCGACGAACACGGCGAGCAGCGTGCCGGACCAGCTCGCGCGGTCGCTCGCGAGCATGCGCACCGCCTCCAGCATGGCGGCGAGCGGGCCCTTGCAATCACAGGCGCCGCGGCCATAGAGGTTGCCGTCGGCCTCGCGCAGTTTGAACGGATCGGAGCTCCAGCCGTCCCCGGCGGGCACCACGTCCATATGGGTGTTGAAGGCGAAGACCGGGCCCGGCCCGTTCACCAGCTTCGCCTCGATGTTCACCCGGCCCGGCTTATACTCGTCGAGCGCGATCTCGAAGCCGAGAGGGGCGAGCACGTCGCGGATATAGAGCGCGGCATCGATCTCGCGGCCCGGCGGATTCTCGGTGCGCAGCGCCACGAGCGCGGCGAGCTCGCGCTTCATGCGGGCGATGTCCGGGGCGGCGGAGACGGGGTTCAGCATGGCGGCACTCTTCTTCAGGGAACGCGGGTCTCAGTGCAGGATCTGGTCGAGGAAGCGGCGGGCGCGCTCATTGACCTCGCCGCCGAAGAAGGCGTCGCTCGGCGCGGTCTCGACGATGCGGCCGTCTTCCATGAACACGATCTTGTCGGCGGCCCGGCGCGCGAAGCCCATCTCATGGGTGACGACGAGGCTGGTCATGCCCTCAGCCGAGAGGTCGGCCATCACGTCCAGCACCTCGCGGATCATCTCGGGATCGAGCGCGGAGGTCGGCTCGTCATAGAGCATCAGCTTGGGTTTCATCGCGAGCGCGCGGGCGATGGCGACGCGCTGCTGCTGGCCGCCGGAAAGCTCGTCCGGAAAGGCCTCGGCCTTTTCCGGGATCCGCACCTTGCCGAGCAGTTCCCCCGCCAGGTCATGGGCGTCCGCCCGCGACAGGCCGAGCACCTTCATCGGCGCCAGCATGATGTTCTCGGCGGCCGAGAGGTGCTGGAACAGCTCGAAATTCTGGAACACCATGCCGATGTCGCGGCGGATGCGCGGGGCATTGCCGAGGTCGCGGGTGATGTTGGCGCCCTCGAAGAAGACGTCGCCGCTGTCGGCCGGCTCCAGCAGGTTCACGCAGCGCAGCAGCGTGGACTTGCCCGAACCGGAGGGGCCGATCAGCACGACGGTCTCGCCGCGCGCCACGTCGAGCGAGCAGCCCTTGAGCGCATGGAAATGGCCGAAGCGCTTCTCGACGCCGATGATTTCCAGAAGCCGGGCGTCAGTGGCGGGGGTCGGGCGGGCGATCGGGTCAGCGGACATCGGCGCTCTCCGTGGCGGTGAGCAGGCGGTCGAGCAGCGGGCGCTTCTCGCCGGCGCGGCGGCGCTTCTTGGGGTCGAGATTGCGCTCCATGAGCGCCTGCAGGATCATGAAGATGGTGGTGAGCGCCAGATAATAGACGCCGGCGGCGGTGAGCGCCTCCAGGTAGCGGAACGAGGCGCTGGCGGCCTGGTTGGCGACCAGCAGCAGTTCCTCCACCGCGATGACCGAGACCAGCGCGGAGGTCTTGAGCATGCCGATCATCTGGTTGCCCATGGGCGGCAGCACGATACGCGCGGCCTGCGGCAGCACGATCCAGCGCATCACCTGCGACCGGGTGAGACCGAGCGCGAGGCCGGCGGTGCGCTGGCCCTTCTTCACCGCGTCGAGGCCGGAGCGCAGGATCTCCGCCATGTAGGCCCCCTCGTTCAGCGCGAGGGCGATCACGGCGGAGACGAAGGCGGACAGCCTGATGCCGAAGGTCGGCAGCACGTTGTAGATGAAGATGATCTGGAACAGCACCGGGGTGCCGCGGAACATCCAGACATAGAACAGGGTGAACAGTTGCAGGGGGCGCCACCGCGTCTCCTGCATCAGCGCGATGACGAGACCGGCCAGGACGCCGAACAGGAGCGCGGTGACGGTGATGAGCAGCGTCAGCAGCGCGCCGTGGAAGAAGGCGGGCGAGACGATGTACTCGACCACCATATCGAATGACATCATGCGCCTGTGTCTCCTCGCATTTCGGCGTCCGGGCGGGCGATCACTTGAAGATGGCGACCGAGGCGGGCAGGTCCCACTTCTTGATCAGGGCGGCGTAGGTGCCGTCGGCGACGATCTCGGCCAGCGCGGCCTTGAGCGCGTCCTGCATCGCGGTGTCGCCCTTGCGGGTGGCCATGCCGATCGAGGTGTTGGCTTCGAATTCCTCGCCGACCGGCTCGAACACGCCCGGCAGTTCCTGCCGCAGCTTCACCGCGCCGGGGGTCGAGTCGTAATAGGCGTCGGCGCGGCCCTGGCGCAGGGTGAGGGCGGAATCCTGCGCGGTGGGAAGGGTCAGCACCTTCACGCCCGCCAGCCCCTTGTCGGTGCAGCGCTTGTCGTCGGCGCGGGCCTGGCTCTCCTGGATGCCGCCCAGCGTGACGGCGACGATCTTGCCACACAGGCTGTCGTCGCGGCCGGTGATCTTGGCCGGGTTGCCGGCCTGGACGATCACCATGTTGCCGATCTTGAGATAGGGCACGAAGTCGACCTGCTCGGCGCGGGCCGGGTTCATGTACATGGCGGAGTTGATGATATCGATCCGGCCGCCGAGCAGCGCCGGGATCAGGCCCTTGAACTCCATGTTCATGGCCTTGGGGGTGGTGTTCAGCTTCTTGGCGAGCGCGTCGATCAGGTCGATGTCGAAGCCGGTGAGCTTGCCGTCCTTCTGGAACTCGAAGGGCGAGAAGGTGGCGGCGACGCCATAGGTCAGCGCGCCCGCCTCGACCAGGCCGGTCTTGGGCATCTCGGCGGCGCTGGCGCCGTGCATCAGGCCGAGCGGAAGGACGAGGGCGGCGATGAAGGTGCGAAACATGTTGGTCCCCTGTGTGATCTGGAAGGGTCCGGCCATTCAGCCGTCTTATGGGGTAAATTGCACTTTATGACGCTAATTATACAAATCGACAGGCCGTGACTGTCAAGCACGTCGGAGGTCTGGCTGCGCACAAATTTTGGACGTATGATGGTGAAAAATCAGACTTAGGTAAGGCCGGCGGAGCTGCCGCCTGGTGAAACAGCTGGTTTTCTTCACGCGATGCGGGGTCGGCGCTGGTGCCGGGGCTTGCCGCGCGGCGCCGGTGTATTGTATGATAGGGTGTATTTCATACAAACATGGTGTGCGATGGCGCGGGCGTCCAGCCAGAACCGGTATCGTCTGGCGAACCAGATTCTCGAAGTCGTGCGGGAGGGCCGTTTCGAGGTCGGTCACCATTTGCGCGAGCAGCAGTTCGGCGACCTGCTTCAGGTCTCGCGCACCCCGGTGCGCGCCGCGCTGGCGCTGCTGGCCGAGCATGGTGTCGTGGAGGCGCGGCGCAACCAGGGCTTCTTCCTCAAGGCGACGCCGGAGGAACTGCGCCGGCTGACCATAGAGGTGCCGGCCACCGCCGATCAGGACCTTTACACCGACATCGTGCGCGACCGCCTCGCCGGCCTGCTGCCGGTGTCGTTCACCCAGGCCGAGATTGCCCGGCGCTACGATGTCGACCGCGCCTTGCTCCAGCGTACCCTGTCGCGGCTGGTCGATGACGGGCTGCTGGAGCGCAATGCCGGGCGCGGCTGGACCTTCCTGCCCACGCTCGACACCGGGCAGGCGTTGCAGGGCAGCTATGATTTCCGCCGCATCATCGAGCCGCAGGGCCTGATGCTGGCGACCTTCAAGGCCGATCCGGCGCTGCTGGAGCGCCTGCGGATCCAGCACCTGTTCCTTGAGACCCATCCGCGCATCGCCACCGTCGATGCGCGCCAGATCTTCGACACCGACGCCCATTTCCACGAGACCATTGCCAGCTTCAGCGGCAATGTGTTCCTGCTGCAGGCGATCCAGCAGCAGAACCGGCTGCGGCGGCTTCTGGAGTTCGGCGGCTATGTGAACCGGCGCCGCGTGCGCGACTGGTGCCGCGAGCATCTGGCGATCATCGACGCGGTGGCGGCGGGCGACAATGCCCGCGCGGCCGAGGTGATGGGCATGCATCTGCGCAACGCCTTCTCCGCCGCGCCGAGCTTCACGGCCGAGACGGGCCGCGGCTAGCTGCCTTCGCGTTCGACGTCGCATCCGCCCTCGCAGCTCAGCGCGCGGACGGGTCGAGCGAGACCGGCAGGCGGCCGAGCCGCTCGCAGCCCTCGCCGGTGACGAGGAAGGTCTCGCCCGGCGCGACGTTGCGCTCGCCCTCGGTGACGACCATGTGCAGGAAGATGACCATGCCTTCCTCCACCAGCGCCGGGTTGTCGCGATAGACCATCGGCCAGTCCATCCAGTTCGGCGAGAAGGTGGTGCCGAGGCTGTAGCCGCAGGCGTTCAGCCGGTTCGTCGCGCCGCCGAAGCCGGCGCCTTCCAGCGCGCCGGTATAGGCCTTGAAGATGTCGCCATAGGTCGCGCCGGGGCGGATCGCGGCGCGGCACGCGTCCAGCGCGAGGAGGCCGACATCGTGGAGATGGGCGAGGCGCGCATCCCACGCCCCGACCCGATAGGTGCGCATCAGCGCGGAGTGATAGTGCCGGAACACGCCGGCGAACTCGATGGCGAGGGTGTCGTCGGCCTCCAGCCGCCGTCGGCCGGAGACATAGCGGCCGAGATTCTGCCCGGGCCCGGAGCCGATGATGAACTCGTTGCCGGAATAATCGCCATCGCCCGCCAGCACGGTCGCCTGCAGCGCGGCGAGGATGTCGCCTTCCCACGCGTTCGGCTTGATCAGCGGCAGCGCTGCTTCCAGCGCGGCGTCGGCGAGTTCGGCCGCCTTGCGCACATAGGGAATTTCCGCCCGCCGCTTCACCGCGCGCTGCCGCGTCACCAGGTCAGAGGCGTCGACGAGTTCGCAGAACCCGTCCATCGCCGCGCTCAGCCGGTGGCCATTGGCGGCGGTGAGGCCGTAGGCGTCCCATTCCACGCCGAGCCGCTCGCCCTTGGCGCCGTATTCGGCGAGGATGTCGCGCAGCTCGACCGCCGGCTGGGCGTTTGGCCCGTCGACCCAGACCCGCACATCCTCCAGCATCGAGGTGTAGGCGGCGGCCCGGAGATCGGGCGAGCGGGTGAGCAGCGTCATCCGCCCGTCGGCGCTCAGATAGAGGCACTGGAAGAACACGTAGCCGAAGGTGTCGTAGCCGGTGAGGTAATACATGCTCTCCTGCCGGAACATCAGCAGTCCGGCGAGGCCACGCTGCTTCAGCCCGGCGCAGGTGATGGCGCGGCGCTCGGCCAGTTCCTCAAGCGTGAAATGCAGCGGCATGGCGGGTCTCCTCAGGCGATCAGCGGTTCGAGCGGCAGGCGGCTGAGTTCCTCGCAGCCGTCTTCCGTGACGATCACGGTGTGGCCCATGCCGACCGCGCGGCGGGAGCCGACGGCGCCGAGCATGGCGTGGGGGAACAGCACCATGCCGGGCTGCATGATCAGCGGGTTGCCGGAATAGATCATCGGCGGCACGTCCATCCAGGTCGGGGCGAAGGTGGCGCCCAGCGAATAGCCGCAGGCGCCGTAGCGGTCGGCACCGAAGCCGGAGGCATCGAGCACGCGGCGGTGCTCGGCATCGATGGCGCCGAGCGGCGCGCCCGGCCGTATGGCGCCGATCATCGCCTCCATGGTCTCGCGCACCACGCGGAACATGGTGGCGTGCTCGTCGGTGAGCCGGCCGAGGATCACGGTGCGCTCGATGCACGCCATATAGCGGCGATGGCTGGCGCCGAACTCGACCAGCACCTGATCGTCGCTCTCCAGCCGGTGCGCGCCGAGCACGCCGCGGCCATAGACCGCGCGCGGGCCGCTGTTCACGATCGGCTGCTCGCTCGGCAGGTCGCCGCCATTGGCCGAGGTGGTGGCGAGGATGGCGCCGGCCATCTCGCCCGACAGCGCGCCGGGCTGCGCCGCAAGCCGCGCGGCTTCCATGGCGAGATCGGCGAGGCGGCCGGCCTCGCGGACATGGGCGAGTTCCAAGGGCGACTTGATGAGACGCTGGTCGCGCACCAGCTCGGAGGCGTCGACCAGCGTGGCGAGGCCGTCAAAGGCGCGCTCCACGGCCCGCCAATTGGCAGCGGTGAGGCCGTAAGTGGCGAATTCGACGCCGAGCTTGCTGCCCTTCAGCCCCTTCTCAATGGCGATGGCGGCGAGGTCGCCGGCCGGATCGGCGTCCTCGGCATTGTACCAGACCCGCACGTCATCGATGGTCGAGGTGTCGCGCGCCTGCGCGACGTCCGGGCGGCGGGTCAGCAGGGTGATCGGCCCGTCCAGCGGCAGCACCGCGCATTGAAAGAACACGTAGCCCGACGTGTCGTAGCCGGTCAGGTAATACAGGCTCTCCTGCGCGAACAGCAGCAGCGCATCCAGCCCGCGCGCGGCCATGCGCCGGCGGGTCTCGATGAGGCGCGCATCATATTCCGCGAGCGGGAAGGTGGCGAGCGGCGGGGCAGGACGGTCGGACATGATGAGGCACCGGAAAAGCGTTTCGGAGGCGGAATGGACGACGTTCAGGTGAGGCGCACCGCGCGCAGGAAATCCTGCGTGCGGGGGTGGACGGGGTTGTCGATGACCTGCTCGGGCGGGCCCTGTTCGACGATCACGCCCTTCTCGAAGAAGCAGACGCGATCGGCCAGCGCGCGGGCGACGCCCATCTGGTGGGTGACGATCAGCATGGTGAGGTCGCGCTCCACCGAGAGCGCGCGCATCACCTCCAGCACCTCGCCGACCAGCTCGGGATCGAGGGCGCTCGTCACCTCGTCGAACAGCATGACTTTCGGCTCCATCGCCATGGCGCGGGCGATGGCGACGCGCTGCTGCTGGCCGCCGGAGAGCCGGGCGGGGTAGCTCGACAGCTTGTCGCCGAGCCCGACCTTGCGCAGCAGCACCTCCGCCAGTGCCTCGGCCTCGGCCTTCGATTTGCCGAGCACATGGCGCGGGGCGCTGGCGACGTTCTCCAGCGCCGTCATGTGCGGGAACAGGTTGAAGTGCTGGAACACCATGCCGACCTTGGCCCGCATGTGATGGAGATGAGCCTGCGTCACCGGCTCGACGTCCTGGCCGTCGCGCACGTACCACAGCGCCTCGCCGTCGATCATCACCATGCCGTCCTCGACGCGCTCCAGCGTCATCAGCACGCGCAGCAGCGTGGACTTGCCCGAGCCCGACGGGCCGATCAGCACCACCTTCTCGCCGCGCGCGGCCTCGAAGTCGAAGCGGTCGAGCACCACGGTCGCGCCGAAGCGCTTGGTGACGTTCTCGAATTTGACCATGGGCATCATGCGCGGGTCTCCTGCGGCCTCAGCCGCCGGTCGATGAGATTGATGAGCGGCGCGGCGGCCAGGCTCAGCACGAGATAGATCAGCGCCGCCGCCGTCACCGGCTCGGTGTACTGGAAGCGCTCCGACCCGATCTCGTTGGCGACGAACATCAGCTCGGTCACGGTCACGGCCGCGAGGATCGGCGTGTCCTTGAGCATCGAGATCGCGATATTGCCGAGCGAGGGCACGATGGGCGGCAGCGCCTGCGGCAGCACGATGTGGCGATAGGTGGCGAGGCGCCCGTAATTCAGGCTCACCGCCGCCTCCCACTGGCCCTTCGGCACCGCCTCCAGCCCGGCGCGATAGGCCTCCGCCGCATAGGCCCCGTAATGGCAGCCAAGCGCGATCACCCCGGTGAGGAAGGGCGAGAGGCTGATCCCGAACTCCGGCAGCACGAAGAACAGGAAATAGACCTGCACCAGCAGCGGCGTCGCGCGCAGGAACTCCATGACGAGGCGCGCGGCGATCCGTATCCAGCGGCGGTGCGCGCGCATGAAGCTCACCATCACCAGCCCGACCACAAGCGAGATGGCGAAGCCGCAGAACGTCGCCTCAAGGGTGACCACGGTGGCGCGCAGCAATTGCGGCAGGATTTCCCACAGCAGTTCGAACGAGAACTCCATGGCCTACCTCCCCGCGCCGTCGACACCGCGCGACAGGGCGCGCTCGATGCGCCGCGCGCCGCCGCTGATGAACAGGGCGATGAGGAAATAGATCACCAGCACCGTGCTCAGCACGGCGGTGGTGTTGAGGTGCACGAGGATGATGTTCTTGGCCTGGAAGGTGAGGTCCGCCAGCGTGATCAGCGAGACCAGCGACGAGCCTTTCAGTATTTCGATGACGAGGCTGCCGAACAGCGGGGCCATGATGCGGGCGGCCTGCGGCAGCAGGATGATGCGGAAGGTCTGCGCCGGGGAGTAGTTGAGCGCGATGGCGGCCTCGCGCTGGCCGCGCGGCACGGCGCGCAGCGCCCCGCGCACGATTTCCGAGCCATAGGCGCCGTTGCACAGGCCGATGGCGAGCGCGCCGCAGGCCAGCGCCGGCAGTTCGACGCCGAAGGAGGGCAGCACGAAGAACAGCCAGAACATCTGTGCCAGCAGCGAGGTGCCGCGAAACAGCTCGATATAGATGATGGCCGGTACCCGCAGCAGCGCAGAGCGGGCATCGCGCGCGAGCCCCGAGGCGAAGGCCATGAAGATCGCCAGCACCGCGGACAGCGCGGTGATGAGGAGCGTGATGCGCACGCCCTCGATCAGCAAGTGTCGGTATTCCCAGACGATCTGCATGGGGTCTCCAGCGGCGGGGCGACCGCGGGCGCCGGGCCGGGCGCCCGCGGTCCTTCAACCCTGCCCGCCTCGGGAGCGCGGCGGGCAGGGGGCGTGTGCGGTAGGCGTGTACAAGGGGCGGTCGATCAGCCCTTGCAGAGCTCGGCGGTGGTCAGCCCGACCGGGATATCGGCCTTGGAGAAGCCGAAGGGCTCGATCATCTTGAGGTAGTCCGGCGAGTTCAGGATCGAGAGCATCGCCTCGTTGAACGCCTTGAGGAATTCGGCGTCGTCGGTGCGCACCGCGAAGGAACCGACGCCGAGCACCTGCTTGCCGTTGACCACCGGCTGGGTGAACGGATCGGCGCGCTCGATCGCCGGGTCATTCGCCGCCTTCATAAGCTCCTGCGCGGAGAGCGAGGGGTAGATGAAGGCGTCGATGCGGCCGGCCTTCAGCGCGGCGATCAGCGCCGGGCCGTCGGGCAGGGCGACCGCCTGCTCCTTGGGCATGCCGGAGGCGTAGGCGTGCTCGATCATGGCGCCGGCGCCGGTGGTGTAGCCGAGCTTCAGCTTGGAATCCTTGGCAAAATCGCCGAGGGCGGACAGCTTCTTCGGGTTGCCCGCCGGCACGATGATGGCGTCGCCAACCGCGAAAATCGGCTCGGCGAAGGCCACCTGCTTGCAGCGGTCCGGGCGGATGTAGAGGCCGGCCGCGATGATGTCGAAGCGCTTGGCCTTGAGACCGGGGATCAGCGAGCCGAACGGGGTGAGCACGCCGTCGAATTCCTTCACGCCCATCTTTTCCAGCGTGGCGCGCAGCAGCACGATATCGGAGCCCACCAGCTCGCCATTGGCATTGGCGGAGCTGAAGGGCGCCTCATTGGCGAAGCCGACGCGAATGATCTCGCCGGACTTGATCTTCTCCATGAGGGACTGTGCCGCGGCCATGCCGGACATCAGGCTGAGGGCGAGGCCGGCGATCGCCGCCTTGCCGAAGAGGCTTCTGAACGTGGTCATGTCATCTCCGGTTCGACTCTGGCCGCCCGAGGGTGGCTTGGTTTATTTTGATCGAAAAAGTGCAAATCAGCGCGACCGCACCCGGTGCGGAGCCATCGCGTGGCGTCGAGGCGGCAACGGGCAGGTCGATGGGAGAAATGCAAATGCCAGGCCAATACAATCGGTATACCAAATAAAAACCAGCGGCACGCGAAATGCATGCCAAATGCCTTGCCCGACGCGGCGTCCCGGCCTAACGCCTTTCCCGGCGTCAGCGCCGGTGATCTCAGGAGGGCGTGCCTGCGTCGCGGGCACAGTGCCGAACGAATGCGCAGATACCGCCGCTTGCCGGAGAAAAAGATGACCATCGTCCTTGTCGTCCACGACACGCCCCTGCCCGCGCTTGACGGGATGGTCGCCGGCGAGCTCGCCGCCGAGCGCGGTGCCCGCTTCACCACGCTGGTGACCGGCGGCGGCGGCCATGCCCGGTTCGATTGCCACATCCATGTGCTGGCCCATGGCGAGTTGGCGCCGAACGGCGTGTTCTGGGCGGAGCGCGCCAGCGATGCGCCGGTCGCCGCGCCGGTGGATCGCGGCGCGGTGGTGCGGCTCGACGATGCGTGCGTGGTGGTGCCGATCAATCCGCATCTTCCCATCCAGGCCGAGGCGGGCCGGCGCATCGCCGCCACCGCCCTGGCCGCCGGCCGCACGGTCGAGACGCTGACGGTCGTCGAGAAGGACGGCGTTTTCGAGGTGCGGGGCGAGGGCAGCGACGCGGTGCTCGGCGCCTGGCAGCTCGACGCATTCGGCCGGCCGTTCCGTCTCGGCGTGGCGCCCGCGCCGGCCTCCGGGCGGGTGCTCACCATCGTGGTGGTCGGCGACGAGGCGCTGATGCGCGAGGTCTATCCCGCCAATATCGCCGCGCTGGGCGATGCCGCCGAGACGCTCGGCCTCAATCTCGCGCTGCGCTTCGTCGACCCGCGCGACGAGCCCGCGCCGGTGTGGGAGCGTGCACTCGCCGACGCCGACGGCCTGCTGCTGCCCGGCGGCTCCGACATGGAGCAGGTGCGCGGCCAGACAGAGGCGGCGCGGCTCGCGATCCGCCGCGACCTGCCGACGGTGGGCCTGTGCCTGGGCATGCAGACCATGGCGACGGCGGTGGCGCAGGAAATCTGCGGCTTCAACGACGCCAACCTCGCGGAGGCCGACCCTTCCGCCCAGACCAAGACCTTCGTGCGCCTGCACGACATCCATGGCCGGCCCATGCACCGGCTCGGCATCGAGCCCTGCCGCATCGAGCCGGGCACGCGGCTGGCGGCGCTGGTCGACGGCGCGGCAACGCTCGACGTGCACTATAATCACCGCTTCGTGCTGGAGCCCGAACTCCAGAGGCGGCTCTCCGAAACCGGTCTCAGCGTGGCGGGCTGGCAGGCCGAGCGCGATCTCGCCGACGCCATCGAGGTTCCGGGGCTGCGCTTCTTCATCGGCATGCAGGGGCACCCGGAGCTTGCCAGCCGGCGCGGCCGGCCGCATCCGCTGATCGCGGGCTTCCTGAAGGCCGCCGCCGGCGCCTGAACTCTCCGCTTCCTCTCGAAGGCTGATCGCCATGCCCCGTTGCCTCATCGTGCAACCCATCCATCCCGCCGGGCTTGAGCTGCTGGCGCAGGCCGGCATTGAGCCGGTGAACGCGCCGGCCTTTGATGCCGACACCATCATCCGCGCTATGGCCGGCATGGAGGCGGTGATCACCCGCGACGCCGGCCTGCGCGCCCCGGCCATGGCGGCCGCGCCCGGGCTCAGGGTGATCGGCGTGCACGGCGTCGGCACCGACCCGGTGGATATCGACGAGGCGAGCCGGCGCGGGGTCTGCGTGGTCAATACGCCGGGCACCAATGTGCGCGCGGTGGCCGAGCAGACGCTCGCCCTGACGCTGGCGCTCGCCAAGGGCGTGCCGGGGGCGGACGCGGCGGTCCGGCGTGGCGATTTCGGCTTCAAATACCGCGCGCCGCTGCGCGAGCTCCATGGCGCGACCTTCGGCGTGGTCGGCTTCGGCAATATCGGCCGCGCCACGGCGGAGCTGGCGCGCGCCTTCGGCATGCGCGTGGTCGGCTTCTCGCGCAGCCAGCCGGATTCGGCCTTCCTCGAATCCGGTGTCGAGCGGATGGACAGTCTCGATGCGCTGCTCGCCATCGCCGACGTGGTCTCGCTGCACCTGCCCGGCACGCCTTCGACGCGCGGGGTGATCGGCGCGCGCGAGCTGGGGCTGATGAAGCCGGGCGCCTTCCTCGTCAACACCTCGCGCGGCGCGCTGATCGACGAGGAAGCGCTGGCGCAGGCGCTGGCCGCCCGCCGCATCGGCGGCGCCGGGCTCGACGTGTTCGTGCGCGAGCCGCTCGACCCGGCCTCGCCGCTCGCCGGCCTCGACAATGTGGTGCTCAGCCCGCATGTCGCCGGCTCGGCGGTCGAGGCGCTGGAGCGTACCGCCCTTCTGGTGGCGCAGCAGGTGGCGGACGTGCTCGCCGGCCGCCGGCCGCCTCATCTCGTCAATCCTGAAGTGTGGCCGCTCGGCCAGGGGACTCTCGCGTGACATCCGACATCGCCACCGACCGCGCCTTTGCCGAACGCCTGTTCGACGAACTGGCGGAACACACCACGGACGCGCCGGGCATCACCCGCGCGGCCTTTGGCGACGGCGAGCAGTTCGCCCATGAGGTGATGAAGCGCGAGGCGGCGACGCTCGGCCTGTCGCAGCGCATCGATCCGGCCGGCAATCTCTATCTCACCTATGAAGGGCGCGATCCCGCTTTGCCGGGCTGGGTGGTGGGCTCCCATCTCGATTCCGTGCCACATGGCGGCAATTTCGACGGCGCCGCCGGGGTGATCGCCGGCATGGCGGCGGTGCGGGCGCTGGTTCAGGCTGGCATCCGTCCGCGCCGCTCGATCACGGTGATGGCGATCCGCGCCGAGGAGAGCAACTGGTTCCCGCTGTCCTATCTCGGCAGCCGCGCCGCGCTCGGCCTGCTGCCGGAGAAAAGCCTCGACACGCCGCGCTCCGACACGGGGCTGGCGCTGCGCGAGCACATGGCGCGGCTCGGGCTTGATCCTTCCCAAGTCGGAACCGGCAAGGTGCATCTCGACCCGAAGACCGTGCACGGCTTCATCGAGCTGCATATCGAACAGGGGCCGGTGCTCGGCGCCGAAGATGTGCCGATCGGGCTGGTCACCGGCATTTCCGGGAGCTTCCGCTATCGCAAGGGACGCATTCTCGGCGAATGGGGCCATTCCGGCGCGGTGCCGCGCGGCCATCGCCACGACGCGGTGTTCGCGCTCGCCGATCTTATCACCGCGCTGGATGGGTTCTGGGCCGAGTTGCTGGCTGAAGGAGAAAGCGCGACCATCACCTTCGGCGAGGTGGCGACGCCGCCCGATCTGCATGGTTTCAGCAAGGTGCCAGGCGAGGTCGGCTTCTGCCTCGACGTGCGCAGCCTGTCGCCGGCCTGCCTTGAGCGCATCCATGACCGGCTGATGGAAATCGTCGCCGGTATCGAGGCCACGCGGGGCGTACGGTTCGATCTCGGCGAGCGTTCCGGCTCGATGCCGGCGCGGCTGGACGAGAGCCTGCGCGCGCAGTTCGCGGCGGTGGCGCAGGCGCAAGGCGTCGGCTTCGTCGAGATGGCGAGCGGAGCGGGCCACGACACCGCGACCTTCGCCAATGCCGGCGTGCCCGCGGCGCTGGTGTTTCTGCGCAACCAGAACGGCAGCCACAATCCCGACGAGGCGATGCGGATCGAGGATTTCGTCGTCGCCGCCGATGTCATCGCGCAGCTTCTGGCGCGCGACGACAATCGCTGAGCGTCAGTCCAGCGCTTCGCCAAAGGGCAGCAGCTTGAGGCCGGCGGCGGAGAGCCGGTCGCGGATGGTGCGCGCCATCTCCACCGCGCCATGGGTGTCGCCGTGGACGCACACGGTTTCCGGCCGCACCTTGAGGCGGCCGCCGCTGGCGGTGACGATCTCGCCATCCTCCACCATGCGCAGCACCCGCGTCGCGGCGGCGTCCGCGTCGTGGATCACCGCGCCGGGCAGCTTGCGCGAGACCAGATTGCCGTTGTCGGCATAGGCGCGGTCGGCATAGACCTCGCGCACCACGCGCAGGCCGGCGGCGAGGCCGGCGCGCTCCATCTCCAGCCCCGGCATGACGATGAAGATCAGGTCGCGGTCCACCGCGCGGATGGCGCGGGCCACGGCGTCGGCGAGCTCGGGGTCCTCATTGGCGATATTGCCGAGCGAGCCGTGGGTCTTCACATGCTGGAGCTTCTGCCCGTCGGCATAGGCGAGGGCCTGCAGCGCGCCGATCTGGTAGATGATGTGCTTCTCCATATCGGCCGGGCGCTCCCCCATGATCGGGCGGCGGCCGAAGCCCCACAGATCGAGGAAGCTGGGATGGGCGCCGACGCCGACCCCGTTCTTCTTCGCGGCCGCCAGTGTCGCGGCCATCACCAGCGGATCGCCGGCATGAAAGCCGCAGGCGATGTTGGCGGAGGTGACGATCTCCAGCATCGCCGGATCGTCGCCGAGCGTGTAGACGCCGAAGCCCTCGCCCATGTCGCAATTGATGTCGATGCTGGTCATGTCCGCCCCGTCTCGCTGAAGGGATCCTGCGCGGCGCAGGTGACGCCGCTGATGAGGTTGAGGCCAAGCAGCCGGTCGCTGGTGAGCGCGGCCGCGCCGAATACCACCGGCTCCATGCCGGCGATGATCTCTTTGAGGCTCGCCGCTGCCGCCTGCGCGATGCGGACGGCCTCCGCCAGGTCCACCGCCTCGAAGCGGATCTCGTCGCCGGGCCGCGCCTGGGCGAGGAGCCGCAGGTCCGGGCCGATCACGGTCGCGATCTTCGGGTAGCCACCCGTGGTCTGGCGGTCGGCGAGCAGGATGATCGGCCTTCCATGGCCGGGTATCTGGATCGAGCCGTTGGCGATGCCGTCGGAGACGATGTTGAAGCCCGAGGCATGCTCGACCTCGGGGCCTTCAAGCTGGCAGCCCATGCGGTCGGCACGGTTGGAGAGGCGATAGGTCGAGGTCAGGAAGGTCTCGATGCCCTTCGCCGTAAACGCGTCCGCCTGCGGGCCGAGCACCACGCGCAGCCGGGTGTCCGCGGCCGGGAGCCGGCTGGCATCGAGCCGCAGTGGCGGGCCGGAGGGCGCGCCCTTGAGCGGCAGGATGGTCCCGGCACCGAGCGGGCCGCCATCGAGCCCGCCGATGCGCGAGCGGGTATGGGTCGAGACGCTGCCCAGCACCGGGGCGACATCGAAGCCGCCCGCGACCGCGAGATAGCCGCGCATGCCGCTTGCCGCGCGGCCGACCGTCACCGTGTCGCCGCGCGCGAGGTCGTGCGCCTGATGGGGCTGCGCCGGCCGGCCGTTGATCGCGACCGGCATCGCCGCGCCGGCCAGCGCGATGCGGCAATTGGGGGCGGCGACGGTGAAGGTGATGCCGGACAGCGTCATTTCCACCACCGCGGCGTCGCCGGGATTGCGGACCAGCGCGTTTGCAAGGCGCATGCTGACGCTGTCCATCGCGCCGGAATTGGAGATGCCGAAGCGCTGATAGCCGAAGCGGCCGGCATCCTGAAGCGTGGAGAACAGCCCGCCATCGGTCAGCGCCAGATGATTCTCGCTCATGGCCGGGGCTCCGTCTCGGCGGCGAGCCTTTCCGCCACGATCTCCCCGTGCTCCGCCGCGGCGAGCATGTCGTCATACTCGCTCAGGCTGACGGGCCGGAAGCGCAGCGTGTCGCCGGGGGCGAACAGGAACGGCTCGGCGCGCGCGGGATCGTAGGAGCGCACCGGGGTCTGGCCCAGCAGATGCCAGCCGCTCGGCACTTCCAGCGGCGGGGAGACCGCCGCCTGCCGCCCGCCGATAGACACGCTGCGCGGGGGCGTCTTCGGGCGCGGATCGGTGCGGCGGCTGGTGTGGATCGCCTCGGGCAGGCCGCCCAGATAGGCAAATCCCGGCGCGAATCCGATCATGTAGACCCGGTACAGCGCGCCGCTATGGATCGCGATCAGCTCTTCGGTGGACAGGCCGTGAAGCTTGGCCACCGCCTCCAGATCGACGCCATGCTCGCCGCCATAGCGCACCGGCACGCGCCAGTGCGTGCCGCCGGCCGCATCGTCTTCGCCATGATCGAGCGCGAGGATATGGCGGGCCAGCGCGTCACGCCCGATCGCCAGCGGGTCGAACAGCACCAGCAGCGAGCGATAGGTCGGGACGGTCTCGCGCACGCCTTGGACCGGGTGCTCGGAAAGGGCCCGATCCAGCGCGACCACCCGCCGGTTCACCTTTTCGTCGACATCGCTGCCGAACTCGACGACCAGCCCGCCATCTCCGGCGTCGAGCAGGCGAGGGGGTGGGGCGGGGGGCGTGTTCATGGGCGGCTTGACGGAGTTTCCAGCGAGGGAGGGCGAGGCGAGCAAGGCGATGGTGGGATTTTTATCGATATAATTCAACAGGTTATTTCAAATTGCCTCGCAGCGCTTCGCGGCATGATCGGCCAGCCGGCGCGATCCGCAAAGACCAAATCGCAGGCATGGGTGCTTAAAAAATCCACTTGCATTCCATCGGTATACCATAAAAATTCCAGTCATCGATCCCGCGCCCATCGGCCAGTTCGGCCGGCTCTGGCGGCGGGTCGCGATTCACTGGCAGAGGCGTGTGCAGATGACGTTCGACGAGGCCGCCCAGATCGTTCTTCCCGCCGGCCACGGCAAGGCGCTGCGCCTCAAGGCCGGCTGGAGCGTGCGGCTCACCAACCCCTACGGCACGCAGGCGCTCGACTTCTGGGCGTTCAACGCGCACGACCTGTCCGAATTCCTGTCCATGGACAATCTGCGCTCGTTCAACTCGGTCGCCTATGTGAACAAGGGCACCGCGCTGGTGACCACCGAGCGCCGCCCGATCGTCTGCATTGCCGAGGACACCTCAGCCGGCAATCACGACACGCTGCTGTGCGCCTGCAACCCGGCGATCTACCGCCAGCTCGGCGTGACCGCCTTTCACCGCTCCTGCGCCACCAACATGCATGAGGCGCTCGGCGAGATCGGCATCAGCTATCCCTTCACTCCCGCGCCGCTGAACCTGTTCATGAGCGTGGAGGTGCGCCCCGACGGCACGCTTGACCGTATCCTGCCGCGCTCCAAGCCCGGCTCCTATATCGAGCTGAAGGCCGAGTTCGACGCGGTGCTGGTGTTCTCCAACTGCCCGCAGGACATCACCACCATCAACGGGCCGGACCGCACGCCGCGCGACTGCATCCTCGACATTCTTCCCCCTCAGGGAGTGGCGTGATGGCGGACGAGGCACCCGAGCCGCTGCTGCGCATCCGTGAGATGCGCAAGAGTTTTGGCGCGCATGAGGTGCTCAAGGGCATCTCGCTCGACGTCCATGCCGGCGAGGTGGTGTCGGTGATCGGCGCCTCGGGCTCGGGCAAGAGCACCTTCCTGCGCTGCATCAATGTGATGGAAATGCCCAATTCGGGCTTCCTCGACTTCGAGAATTTTCATTTCGACTTTGCGGAAGGCGCGCGCGGCCGGCCGAGCGAGGCGCAGCTGCGCGCGCTGCGCGCCCGCATCGGCATGGTGTTTCAGAGCTACAATCTGTGGCCGCACATGACGGTGCTGGAGAATGTGATCGAGGCGCCGATGCGCGTGCTCGGTCGGCCCCGTGCCGAGGCGGTGGCGACCGCGGAATCGCTGCTGGAGCGCATCGGCCTTGCCGACAAGCGCGGCGCCTATCCGAGCCGGCTCTCCGGCGGCCAGCAGCAGCGCGTGGCCATTGCCCGCGCGCTCGCCATGAAGCCGCGCCTCATGCTGTTCGACGAGGTGACCAGCGCGCTCGACCCGGAACTGGTCGGCGAGGTGCTGGCGCTGATGGCCTCGCTGGCGCAGGAGGGCATGACCATGCTGCTGGTGACCCATGAGATCGGCTTCGCCCGCGAGGTCTCGACCCGCACCGTGTTCTTCGACCAGGGCCTAATCGCCGAGGACGGGCCGCCGCGCGAGGTGCTGCGCCGGCCCAAGAGCGAGCGGCTCCAGCAGTTCCTCAAGCGCGTGCTGCACGAGCATGTGGCGGACGAAGTGGTGGGAGGCGCGCGGCCATGACCTTTTCCGAATGGCTCGACTTCTTCCTGCCCTATGTGCCGGGCTTCCTGCACGCCTCCTGGCTGGTGCTGGTGATCACCGTGCTGGTGATCTTGGTGAGCTGGGTGTGCGGGCTCTTGGTGGCGCTGGGCAAGGCCTCCTCGATCGGCATCGTCCGGCAGGCCAGCGTCTTCTACATCTGGTTCATTCGCGGCACGCCGGCGCTGATCCAGATCTTCATCGTCTATTTCGGCCTGCCGCAGCTCGGGCTCGGCCTGTCGCCCTTCGTGGCCGGCGTGCTGGCGCTCGGCATCAATAGCGGGGCCTATGTCGCGGAAATCATCCGCTCCGGGCTCTCCGCCATTCCCAAGGGGCAGGTGGAATCCTCGCTGGCGCTCGGCATGAGCCGCGTCGAGACGCTGCGGCGCATCGTGCTGCCGCAGGTGGTGCGCATCATCCTGCCGTCGGTGACCAACGAGGCGATCTCGACGCTGAAGAACACCTCGCTGCTCTCCACCATCACCGTGGTCGAGCTGACGCTCTACGCCCAGACCATCATCGCCACCACCTTCCGGCCCTTCGAGTTCTATGCCGCCACGGCGGTGATCTATCTGATCATGACCACGATGCTCTCTCAGGTCGCGGCCGTGCTGGAGCGCCACAATGCCCGCTATGTCTGATCCTCGCGCCAGAGGAGCGCGCGCCTTATGAGTGTCCTGCCCATCGATTCGCTGGAAACCCCGCGCTTCTGCGGCGTGCCCACCTTCATGCGCCTGCCGCAGGCGACCACGCTCGACGGGCTGGACGCCGCCATTCTCGGCATCCCCTCCGACACCGGCGCCCCGTTCCGAAACGGCGCGCGCTTCGCACCGAACGCGGTGCGCGCCATGTCGATCATGCTGCGCCCGATCAATCCCTATCGCGGCGGCATCAACGTGTTCGAGGCGCTGCGCGTCGCCGATGCCGGGGACTGCTCGGTGGTGCCGGGCTATCTGGAGGAGACCTACCAGCGCATCGAGGCCTCGGTGCGCACGCTGGTCGAGGCCGGCGTCACGCCGTTCGGCATTGGCGGCGATCATTCGGTGACGCTCGCCGAAATCCGCGCGGTGGCCGCCACCCACGGCCCGGTGGCGCTGATCCAGTTCGATTCGCATTCCGACACCTGGGACAAGTATTTTGCCGGCAAAAAATATAGTGCCGGCACGCCGTTCCGCCGTGGTGTGGAAGAGAACATCATCGACCCGTCGCATTCGATCCAGATCGGGCTGCGCGGTTCGCTGTTCTCGCCCACCGATGTCAGCCAGTCGCTTGATCTCGGCTACGACGTGGTGACCACTGACGAGATGTTCGCGATGGGCATGGCCGCGCTCGCCGAGCGGATTACCGCGCGCACGGCCGGCCGCCCGGCCTTCCTGACTTTCGACCTTGATTTCGTCGACCCCGCCGCCGCCCCGGCGGTGGAGACCCCGGAAGCCGGCGGGCCGAATGCGCGCGAGACGCTCGACCTGCTGCGCCGCCTCAAGGGCATCAATCTCGTGGGCGCCGACGTGGTGGAGCTGGCGCCCGCCTATGACGGGCCGGGCCAGATTTCCGCCCTGCTCGCCGCCACCGTGATGGCCGAAATCCTGGCGCTTCACGCCGAAAGCCGGTCCGCCTTCCAGCCTTGAGAGCCTTCCAGCCTTAACGAAAAAAGTGCCGCCGCCTTCCAGTTCAACGCGAGATTTCACAGGGGAATATCATGCGTCTTCCGTTTCTCAGCCTGATCGCCGCGGCCGCGCTCGGCGCGCTGGCCGCCCAGCCCGCCACGGCGCAGGAGCTGGAACTGATCCAGCCCGGCAAGCTGCTCATCGCCACCGAGGGCACCTACCCGCCCTTCTCCATGCGCGCGCCGGACGGCTCGCTGGCCGGTCTGGAAATCGGCGTCGGCAAGGAGATCGCCAAGCGGCTGAACCTCGAATACACGCCGATCATCATCAAGTGGGAATCGCTGCTCGTCGGCCTTGAGGCCGGCCAGTACGACTTCGCTTCCGACGCCATGGACATCACCGAGGCCCGCCAGAAGCAGGTGACCTTCGCCGATGGCTGGCTGGAATCGGGCGGCCGCGTCGTGACCAAGAAGGGCTCGGACATCAAGAAGTCCGCCGACATCAAGGGCCGCACCGTCGGCGTGCTGGTCGCCTCGACCTGGCAGAAGCTCGCCGAGGAGCGCGGCGCGACGGTGAAGTCCTACAAGGCCGAATCCGACGCGCTGCAGGATCTGGTGAACGGCAACATCGATGCGGTGATCACCGATTCGATCGCCGCCGCCTACGCGATCCAGGAATCCAAGCTGCCGCTGACCATGACCGAAGATTATGTGAGCCATGTCCAGAAGGGCTTCCCCTTCAAGAAGGGCAAGCCGAACCTGGTCAAGGCGGTGAACAAGGCGCTGGCCGACATGATCGCCGACGGCACCTATGCCAAGCTCACCACCCCGATCGTGGGCTATTCGCCCGCGCCGAAGGACCCGATCCGCACCCAGTTCTGATACGCGCGGGCTTCACGCCCGCCGGCACGCCGGACGACACATCCGGCGTGCCGCGCGCGTTTCCGGCTTCCCGAACAGCGCCCACCCGGCGCGGCGAGAGACGAGATGAAGGACAGGCAAGAGGACGCGGAGGATCTGCTCGACTCCGCCCCGAGGGCGCTAAGCCAGATGGCCTATGACCGCCTGCTCGACCAGCTCATCAAGCGCGAGATTCCGGTCGGCTCGGTGTTGCAGGAGCGCCGGCTGGCCGAACAGCTGGAGATTTCACGCACCCCGGTGCGCGAGGCGCTGAACCGGCTGGAAAGCGAGGGCTTCGTCACCCGCAAGCCCGGGCGCGTGCTGGTGGTCAAGGAATTCTCCACCCGCGAGCTGATCGAGACGCTGCATGTGCGCCAGATCATGGAGAGCGAGGCAATTTCGCTGGCGACGCCCCGCGTGCCGGAGGAGGAGCTGGACGCGGTGGAGGCGCAGATCAATGAACTGCTCGCCGCCCCCGCCCCCAGCGCCGAGGACGACTGGCAGGTCGACAGCCGCCTGCACCGCATGATCGCCAACCATAGCGGCAATGCCGTGCTGGCCGGCATGATCGAGGGGCTGCGGGTGAAGACCTACACCTTCAATCTCGACCGCGTGCCCGAGCGCTTCGAGATCGGCCATCGCGAGCATCTCGTGATGATCGATGCCCTGCGCCGCCGCAACCGCGACGCCGCCCGTGCCGCGATCCAGCAGCACATCGAGAACGTCAAACACAGCATCATCCTGAAGCTCAGCAGCATTTGAGGACGCGAATGTCTCAGAACAAAATCGATGAAACCACGCGCGGCGTGTACATCATCTCGCCGACCCCGTTCACGGAGGATGGGCAGGTCGACCTCGCCAGCACCGATACGCTGCTCGACTTCTACGACCAGAAGGGCGTGACCGGCATCACCATCCTTGGCGTGCTCGGCGAGGCCGGCAAGCTGACGCCGGAGGAATCCAGCCTGTTCCTCGACCATGTGATGAAGCGGGTCGACGGCACCAAGCCGATCGTGGTCGGCGCCACCAATCCCGGCACCGACAATCTGGTGCGCTTCGCCAACCGCGCCATGGAGAAGGGCGCCGCCGGCCTGATGATCGCACCGCTGCCGGGGCTGAAGACCGACGATCAGGTCTATGCCTATTGGGAGGCGGTGCTCTCGCGCCTCGGGCCGGACATTCCGGTGTGCTACCAGGACTACCCGCAGACCACGCAGGTCGTGACCTCGGTCTCGGTGCTGAACCGGTTGATCGACGACTTCCCGAATTTCGTCATGCTCAAGCATGAGGAGGGCTCGGGCCTCTCCAAGATCACCAAGCTGCGCGAGCGCTCGGACGCCGGCAAGGGCCGACGCGTGTCGATCCTGGTCGGCAATGGCGGGCTCTATCTGCCGCAGGAGCTGCGCCGCGGCGTCGACGGCGCCATGACCGGCTTCGCCTATCCCGAAATGCTGGTCGAGGTGGTGAACAAGTTCCACGCCGGCGAGGTCGAGGCGGCCGAAGACCTGTTCGATATCTACCTGCCGATCCTGCGCCATGAGCAGCAGCTGGGCTTCGGCCTCGCAGTGCGCAAGGAAATCCTGCGCCGTCGCGGTGCGATCGCCTGTTCCGCCACCCGTCATCCCGGTCCTAAGATGACCGCGCGCGACCATCAGGAGCTCGACGAGCTGATGGCGCGCCTCGCGATCAAGCTGGGGAAGTGACCGATGGATCTTGGATTGAAGGGCCGCACCGCGCTGGTGCTGGGCTCCAGCCGCGGGCTGGGCGAGGCGATCGCGCGCACGCTGGCGGCGGAAGGCGCGCGGGTCATCATCTGCGGGCGTAACGCCGCGCGCGTCGCCGAGGTGGCGGGCGAGATCCGCGCGAGCGGCGGCGATGCCGGCGAGATGGTGGTCGACCTCGCCGACCGCGCCGGCCTGCTGGCGGCGCTGGAGGGCTTTGCCGAACCGGTCGACATCCTGATCAACAATGGCGGCGGCCCCCCGCCCGGCCCGGTGGCGCAGGCCACCGCCGAGCAGTGGAGCAAATCCTTCGAGGCCATGGTCGGCTCGCTGTTCGAGATCACGACGCGGCTGTTGCCGGGCATGCGCGCGCGCGGGTTCGGGCGGGTGATCAACCTCGTCTCCTCCGGCGTGGCGCAGCCGATCCCCAATCTCGGCCTGTCGAACGCGCTGCGCGCCTCCATCGTCGGCTGGGCGAAGACGCTGGCGGCGGAAGTCGCGGCGGAGGGCGTGACGGTGAACTGCGTGCTGCCCGGCCGCATCCACACCACGCGCACCGACGAACTCGACGCCGCCGCCGCCAAGCGCACGGGGGCCAGCGTCGAGGACGTGGCGAAGGCCTCGCGCGCCTCGATCCCGATGGGCCGCTACGGCGACCCGCAGGAGTTTGCCGATGTGGTGACCTTCCTTGCCAGCACGCGGGCGAGCTACGTCACCGGCTCGCAGATCCGCGTCGATGGCGGGATGATCCGGGGGCTTTGAGGCGCCCTGCGACCCGGCGGGCGCGATCCCGCCGGGCTTTTGCCGATGCGGTGGGCGGTGGCCGCCCCGGCCTTTAAGCAGCGCGACCGCGGCGGGCATGCCGCGGCGTCGTTTTGACGCGAGCGCCGCCACGCGTTCCGCAGGCCAACAGCGGGCGCAGCACCGCGCGGCCGCTTAACAAATGCGCGGCCGGCGGGCTAACATTACCCGGCTTGCCTTCGTCGATTCCCGCCTGTGCCGCTGGGCGCCGTTCCTGCACGACCCCGCTCGCGGAGGCTGCGGTATCCGCGCTGGTTGACACAGGTGTACCGACCGGGAATATCCGATGGTCGGGCCTGCGACTTACACGCGGGCATCGGATCAATGTTTGATATCTTATTCGACAGAAGAGTTTTATTGCCTGGCGCCGCTTATAATCGCCCCTGAATATTGAAGGATGTCCGATGACCGAGAATGTGCCGAAGGTCTCCGTCGTGTGTGCCTGGTACAACCGGGCTGATTATATCCGGGCCACCGTCGACAGCATCCTTGCCCAGGATTTCGACAGCTTCGAAATGATCGTCGTGAATGACGGGAGCCCCGACCCGCGGGTGCGCGAGATATTCGACAGCTATTCCGATCCGCGGCTGAAGGTGATCCATCACGACAATCGCGGCTTCACCCAGACGATCCGGCGCGCCATCATTGAGAGCCGGGGTGAGTTCATCGCCATTCAGGGCGCGGGTGACGTCTCGCTGCCGCAGCGTCTGCGCATGCAGGTGGCGGCCATCGAGCAGGATCCACGGTTCATCGGCAGCGGCACCTCACGCGAGAATCTCAGCATCGGCGGTCGCAATGACGGGCTGCGCCGGGTCTTCGAGGTGCCTTATGACGTGATCCGCACCAGCGAACTCATGCAGCGGCCGGCCTCGCCGATCAACCACGGCGACCTCATGTTCCGGCGCTCGGTCTATGACAAGGTCGGTGGCTACCGTCTGTTCTTCCACTATGCGCAGGACCTCGACCTCCTGCTGCGCATGAGCCGCCATGGCGACTTCAAGATGTGTCGCGACGTGCTGTACCAACGGTTGGTGTTCGCCGAGGACGGTATCGCCTCCCGCGTCGACCGCACGCTCGCCCAGCTCAATTACACGGAAATGGCGCGCTGCTGTAAGTTGGAGGCCGATCGCTGGGGCCGCGATACGGTCGACATTTTCGGGGCGGCGGCGGGCCTGTTCGCCCCTCGCAGCTCCTATATCGCGGGGGCCAAGGCGAAGACCGCGCTCAAATATCTGCGCATGAGCCGCTTCGAGGACGGGGCGTATCTCGCTGATATCGCCCTGCGCGAGAAGGCCATTCCGCTCACGCTGGCGGTCGGTCTGCTGTTCTGGCTGTGCCGTTTCGGTGCGTTCCGGACGCTGCTGCGCCGTGCACTGGCTCTCATGCCGATGAAGGATCATCGCGAGTTCCACCCGCTCTTCCCCGATCGTTAGCCGGATATACAAGCCGGCCCGGGGCGCGGGAAACCGCGAGGTCCCACCTCGGCGTTTAGGCCTGTCCGTCCAGCAGCGCGCCGAGGCCGGACTCCCTCAGATGCGTCGAGAACAGCATCGGTGTCGGATCGACCTCCATATTGTCCTTCCATGATGGCAGGTCCGGGAGGCTGTCGAACAGGCGTGCGTCGTTTCGCACGACGGCATTGATTGCATATTTCTCGGAAATCGAAACGTTCATCGGCTGCTCGTTGATCAGGATGCGCGAGCCAAGGCAGGCATATTCCAGCAGCTTCGTCGGGGTCTGTCGGTTGTGCGGGTATTTGTTCGGGAAATAGGCCAGGCAGACATCGCTCTGCTTGATGTACGAAAAGACCTGCTCCTGCGGCACCCGCCCGGTGAACTTTATGCGGTCGTTGCCGGCGAACTCCTTGTCGATATCATCCTCGACCGCCCCGATCATGATGATGGTCTTGTTTGAGGTCTGGTCGAGGAAGCGCTGGATGATCTTCTCCACGCCGCGTTCCTTGTTGATCACGCCGATATAGCAGTAATCATATACCGAATCGACGGCGAGGTTACGGAAGTTCAGGATCGAGTCCTTGGCGGCGATATCGATGAAGAACGTCTTGACGCCATCGTTGAATTTCATAACGGAGTCGATCTCCGGCTTCGAGACCCGGAAGTGGGGTTTCGGCACCAGATTTTTCTTCAGAAAATCTTTGATCTTTGCACCTCGGCCGACCGACAGCGAACGATAATCGTGAATGATGACCTTGGCGGGCATCTTCTTGTAGTAAAATCCCATGTTCATCCAGACGATGGCGTCTCGAATGCCCTCATAGGCCCGCGCCTTCTCGAACGTCATGTCGTGAAATCGGAACCTGCCCTGATAGGACTCTTGTATGGCTCTATTCATCGGCAGAATGGCGCGGCCTTCATTGACGAATATGAAATCTTTCATAACATTCTCTTGTATTATCTAATGTCGGAAATATCGCAATTCAGCTGTCGTAAATTCTGCAACGTCCCGCCCGGAATCGCCAGTCATTTCCCGGCGGCGGCGGCGAGCAGGTGGCCTTCCAGGCGGTCCAGCATCGCGGCCTCCGAGAAGTTCTCGCAGACATGCTGCCGGGCGGCCTCTCCCATGGCGGGCCAGCGCGGCCGGTCGGCCAGCATGCGGGCGAGGCCGGCGGCGAAGGACTCCGGGGTCGGCTGATCGATCAGCCAGCCGGTCTTCCCGTCCACCACGGTCTCCCGCGGCCCGCCCAGCCCGTGCGCGAGCACCGGCTTGCCCATCGCCATGCCTTCCAGAACCGAAATGCCGAAGGGCTCGGGATCGAGCCGGGTGTTCAGAACGACGTCGCAGAGCCGGCAATAGGGCCGCACATCCTCGCGAGGTCCCAGGAAGAGGATGCGGTCCTCAAGCCCAAGCTCCGCGATGCGCCGGCGCAGCGAGGCAGGAAAATCGCCCTCCAACGGGCCGCCGAGCACCAGCACCGTGATCGGTTCGGGAAGGCGCGACAGTGCCTCGACGAGCACGCCATGGCCCTTCTCGGGTATCAGCCGCGCAAACAGTCCGAGCACGATCGCGTCCCCGGCAAGGCCGAGCTCGGCGCGGCTCAGCGTCTCGCCGGCATCGGGCGCGAAATAATCGGGGTCGACCCCCAGATGCACGACCGGCCGCTCGAACGTGCCTTCGCCGAGCGTGCCGGCGGTGTAGTGCGAGTTCGGCAGCGGCGTGAGATTGCAGCGGCGGAACAGGAAACGGTAGATGCGCCGGTTGAGGTCGAGCGGGTAATTGCCGCTCACGGTGTTCGGCATCATCCAGAAGGCGCGCGCCCCGGAAAGCCGCGCGACCAGCGCCGCCATGACGGTTTCCGCCGGGGTCTGCAGGATGATGAGCCGGGTCTTGCGCGCGCGCACCACCGAGAGCAGCCATCGCGACAGCTTCAGCTGCAGGGTCGCGCGCTTCAGCATCGACATCGCCTTGCCGAGCCCGCCTCCCTTCAGGTTTTCGATGGCGACCGCGAGCGGCGGGGAGAAGGTGGCGATTCCCGGCGCGAGATCCTTCCAGAGATCGGCCTTGTCCGCCATCAGCACCGCGATCTCGACCGTCCAGCCGCGTGCCGCCAGGCCACGGATCAGCGCTTGCCAGACCCGGCGCATGCCGTAGCCTTCCGTGCCGACGATGAGCAGAAGCACCGAAGGCTTGTCGGAACGGGCGCCGGCGAGCGGCGCCGCTGCCGCGTCCTCGTTCGTTTGAAAATCCATCATGCAAACCGTGACTGAAAACAGGGCTCGGGCGAGCCGGAACGATCAAAAAAATCTCGAACGAAAATTCATGCCGACCGCTCGCCGCCGAAAGGCGTAATGCAGCGGGATGACGGTCAGCGGGCCGACGGGCGTGGCGATCGCTGTCGGGTCGCGCTTATCACACTCCTGTCAGGCCGATGGGAGAAGGGTTGGTCGCGGGGATGGTAGCCGATCTATCCGGGGCGACAAACGTCTTCTTGGCCGTCGCGGGGCGGTCTCGGCGGCGAATCGGCGCAGGGCGGCACCAGGGCTCGCGACGATGGCGGCGGCTGCTTGTCTCAGGCGCCGATCGGGGGATGATGGCGAGCCTCCGGGAATGGCGGGACACCTTGCGGGTTGGTACAGAACAGGGCAGCTTTCTATTTTGGAATTTCATGCGTCCGGCGATTCATGAGCGGCGTGTTGACGTTAGGTTCGTGAAAATGTGCCGATGAGGTTCGGTCGTCTTCTGATTTGTGCTGATTTCGATCTCTGTTTTTCGATGAAACGCTGGAATTGATGTTGAATAGTTTTGAGAGTTCATCGGCAGATTTGCCGGAATCGCAACTCCGGCACCGGTCCGCAGGCGCGCATCCCTCGCCAGCGGGATCGCGTGTCCCGGCTTCGCGTTCATTTTTCGTGGGGGAGCCCTCAAGCACGCCGGCTGCCTCGCGGACGCAGGCGACCGCGCGATGCTGACCCAGCGCCTCCGCCGGATGATGTCCGGCACCACGGGCCGCATTTTCCATGGCATGGCGCGGCTGGCGCTCGGCGGCGCGGCCGCCCGCGTGGTCAGCCTGTGTACCGTGCCGATCCTGGCGCGGCTCTACACGCCCGCCGATTACGGGCTGGTCGCGGTCTATACCGCGCTGGTGCAGATGCTGCTGCCGGTCGTGGCGCTGCGCTACCCCATGGCGATCCCGCTGCCGCGGCGGGATGAGATGGCGCTCGCCCTGTTCACCCTGTCGTGCCTGCTGACGCTCGGCATCGGCGCGCTCGTCGGCGTGGCGTTGTTCTTCCTCGGCCCGTGGCTGCTCGACCTGTTCTCCGCCGAGGCACTGGCGCCATGGTGGTTCCTGCTGCCGATCGGCCTTTTGATGGCGGGTTTCTCGGAAATCCTCAATTCCTGGGCGACGCGGCGGCGGGCCTATCAACTGATGGCGGTCAACTCCGTCGCCGCCGTTCTGGTCGGCGATGGGCTCAAGCTCGGCCTCGGTTTCCTCGGCGTGCGGCCGCTGGGGCTGCTGTTCGGGCAGATGGCCAACCAGAGCGGCGGCATCCTGCGTTTCACGCAGGTGTTCCTCAAGGATTTCCGCCGGATTCCCAAGGTCGTGACGAGGAGCCGACTGCTCTTCATCGCCTCGTTCTACAAGGACTATCCGATCTACCGGCTGCCGTCGCAGATCATCCTGGTCTTCACGATGCAGGCGCCGCTGCTGTACACCGCCAAGTTCTATGGCATCGCCGTGTCCGGCCAGCTCGGCCTTGCCTTGACCATGCTGGCGCTGCCTGTCGCCATCATCGGCCAGTCCATCGGCCGCGCCTATTATGCCGAACTCGCGCAGCTCGGCCGCAACCGGCCCGAGCAGATCTTCTCGGTAACCGTGAAGATCCAGCTGCTGCTGTTCGCGGCCGGCATCGTGCCGACGCTGGCGCTGATGTTCCTGGGGCCGCTGATGTTCCGCATCGCGTTCGGCCCGCAATGGGAACTGGCCGGGCATTATGCGTCGCTGCTGTCGATCTACATCCTGCTCCAGTTCACATCGGCGCCGCTGATGCAGCTCCTGAACATCTACAACAGGCAGCGCGCCTTTCTCGTGATGAATGTCCTGCGGGCCATCGCGTTCGTCGCGCTGTGCCTGGCCGTCACCCATTTCGAACTTTCCGCCGAGAATTATGTGAGGATATACAGCCTGCAAATGGTGGTGTTCTACGCGGCGGCGAGCATCTACATCCTCTATGTCGCCTACCAGCTCAAGAACAGCCGCTCGGCGATCTCCGCGCGCTGAGCGCCGCGGCGGCTAAGGCGCGTTTCGGGCGCGCCGTCAGCTATAGGAGCCGACCTTCCGCAGCTCGATCGTCGCGGCCGCTTCCGGCTGCGACACGGGCGCTCCGGTGCGGTTGCACCAGGTCACGGTCACGATGCCCGGCGCGCTGACCTCGGCCGTCATCTGCAGGCCATTGAGCGCGGCCCGGTAGCGGACAGTGACCTCATCGCCGAAGGCGGCGCCGGCGAGGTCCGCAGTGAAGGCCCAGCGCTCCGTGTCGGCGAGCGAGAATTCCGGGATCGCGCCGGACCAGACCGAGAGCTGGCCTTCATTGCCGGACACCAGCGGCTCGGTCCGCTCGGCCCTGACGATCCGGGCGCCGGTCTGCCGGAACCGGTTGCCGGTGACGGTGGTGTCGGTGCTGCCGTCGAGGTCGATGCCGGTATCGCAATTGAGGATGCGGTTGCCCTCGATGCTCCCGCCGGACATCTCCGAATATTCGATGCCCTTGGAGAAGCCGTCGACGGTGTTGCCCTCGTAGTCGCCTGGCTCTCCGCGGTTGCACAATATGCCGATTGAGCCTGGGATTTTGTCCATGTTCTCAAGGTAATTATCGGTGACGGTCACGCGGCAGGGCGAGGCGACATGGATGCCGATCCTGAGCGGGGCGCGGAAGATGTTGCCGCTCAGGATGAAGCGCTCCCCGCCGCCGATCAGCAGGAAGCCGGTTTGCATCGTGGCGGTGGTGTCGGCGGCGACGAAGCTGTTGTTGGTCGCCTTGGCGATCAGACTGTACCAGCGGCGCGCGCGGTGTCCCTGTACGCAGATTCCGGTGCGGGCGGTCGAACCGGGGAGCAGATAGACGTTGTTGTCGGAGATCGTGGTGCCGACCTGACTGCCATACAGCATGAACGGGCCCCGCTGCGGCCGCCACGAGCCGCCCTGCGTGTCCGCTTCGGTCCGCGACCAGATCACGGTGTTGTTGGTGACCTGGGAGGCGCGCCCGAGGATGATCGCGAAGGCCCACCAGGTGGCGTCGGCCACCACATTGCCGGAAGCGACGAAGCCGGTGCAGCCTTCATTGACGATGCCGCGGCGGAACCGCCCCCACACCACGTTTCCGGTGATGGTGATCATGGCGTCGCTGTGCGGGGAGGGCGTCTTTGCATATTTCGGGAGCGATTCGGCGTGGATGCCGACCCGGCCGTCTTGGCCTTCCAAGAGATTGACGATGTTGCCGACGATGGTCGCCTGCGCGCCCCAGGTCACGATGCCGTCGCCGCGATCCTCCTTGCCGGCACCCAGGCAGTCCTTGCAGCGGTTGCCGATGATGCGGGTGCTGTAGAACTCGCCGTTGGAGCGCACGGCGATGGCGTTCTGGAAATACTCGATGAAGTTTCCCTCGATCAGCACCTCGTTCGCCTGGATCTCGATGCCGTAGCTGCGGCCTCCCTCGGCGCTCTGGAGCTTGTCGGGGTTGGTCATCCGCAAGCCGCAGATCTCGGTGCCGTCGGCGGTGATGCGGATGGCGGCCTTTCGCTCTATGCCGGCGACGAAGCGCAGCAGGCCGGAGCCCTCCAGCCGCAGCCGCTTGCCGATCACGAGACCATCGGTGAGGTCGATGGTCCAATCGGCGGGATTGTGGATAGAGCTGCCGGCGGGCACCTTGTCCAGCATGGCCTGATAGGAGGCGGCGTCGGTGGCGTTCCACGCGCGCGGGTCGTGCTTCCCGCCCGCGGGCAGCACATAGAGCTTCAGGCCGCCGGCGGTGGTGACATGGTGGTCCTGCGCGGAAGGGTCGGCCACCGCCCATGACAATTGCTCGCGGCGCGCGAACACGACATCGCCCGGTGCCAATGCCGTGTCCGTGCCCTCGAACAGCTCGCGGGCGCTGGCGATCTGGGTGGCCGTCAGGCTTTGCAGAACCTTCTGCACGTCGTCGGTCGTCGCTCCGGTTTCGTCCGGCGGCGTCCCGGGGCCGGCAGTGGGGCCGCCCGCCGGGCCGTCGACGGCGGCGAGCAGGCTGTCGCGGAGCCTGTCGATCTCGGGGCCGTGCGAGGCGGGGGGGAGCAGGGC
>NZ_JAZDRM010000016.1:0-98996 GCF_047501495.1 Ancylobacter sp. G4_0304
CTCCTGCCGAGCCCGCGAGCCCCCCCGCCGCCTCCGCGCCCGAGCCCGACGGCATGCGCCGCGTGCTGGCCGAAGGCGAGCGCCCGGTGCTGGAGCGCCTGCCGCTCGGCGTCATCGCCACGCGCGGCGACCGCCTGCTGTTCGCGAACCGCGCCCTGCTGGACTGGACCGGCCATGCCGACATGGCGGCGCTGGAAGCCGCGGGCGGCCTCGTCACCCTGTTCGGTGCGCCGGTCGCGGCGGATACCGCGGACGGCAGCGCGCTGTCGCTGGTCGGCGCCGACGGCATCGCCTTCCCGGTCGAGGCCCGGATGCTGTCCGCGCCATGGGAGGGGGGCGCCGCGCTGGTCTATCTGCTGCGCCGGCTCAACCCGGTGCAGGAGGAGCGCGCGCGCCAGGCCGAGCTGTCCCTGCGCGAGGCCGAAGCCACCTCGCGCGAACTGCGCGCCATTCTCGACACCGCCACCGACGGCGTGGTGCTGATCGACGCCGCCGGCACCATCCTGTCGATGAACCGCCCCGCCGAGGCGCTGTTCGGCTTCGACGCCCATGATGTGCAGGGCGAGAACTTCACGCTGCTGTTCGCACCCGAGAGCCAGCGCGCGGCGGTGGACTATCTCGACGGCCTCGCCTCCAACGGCGTCGCCAGCGTGCTGAACGACGGGCGCGAGGTGATCGGCCGCGTGCGCGAGGGCGGGCTGATCCCGCTGTTCATGACCGTCGGCCGGGTCGGCGACGATTCCTCGAAGTTCTGCGCGGTGCTGCGCGACATCACCCAGTGGAAGCGCGCCGAGGAGGAGCTGACCGAGGCCAAGCGGCTCGCCGAGCGCGCCAATCTCGCCAAATCCGACTTCCTCGCCAAGATCAGCCACGAGATCCGCACCCCGCTCAACGCCATCATCGGCTTCTCGGAAGTGATGATGGAGGAGCGCTTCGGCCCGATCGAGAACCAGCGCTATCGCGACTATCTGCGCGACATCCACGCCTCGGGCGGGCATCTCATCTCGCTGATCAACGACCTGCTCGACCTGTCGAAGATCGAGGCCGGCAAGCTCGATCTCGCCTTCACCAGCGTGGCGCTGAACGAGATCGTGCAGCAGTCCATGGCGATCATGCAGCCGCAGGCGAACCGCGAGCGCATCATCATCCGTTCCTCGCTCGCCGCCGACCTGCCGCCGGTGGTGGCCGATGCGCGTTCGATCCGGCAGATCGTGCTGAACCTCGTCTCCAACTCGATCAAGTTCACCAAGCCCGGCGGGCAGGTCATCCTGTCCACCGCGCTGACCGAGGGCAGCGAAGTGGTACTGCGCGTGCGCGACACCGGGATCGGCATGTCGGAATCCGACATCGCGGTGGCGATGGAGCCGTTCCGCCAGCTCGCCACCTCCGGCCGCGCCGGCTCCGGCGGCACCGGGCTCGGCCTTCCGCTGACCAAGGCGCTGGCGGAAGCCAACCGCGCCAATTTCCACATCCGCAGCGCCGTCGATGCCGGCACGCTGGTGGAGATCACCTTCCCCTCGACCCGCGTGCTGGCGGAGTAGTCCCGCCTCTAGGGCAGCGGAGCCGCGACGCCGAAGGTGTCGAGCTTGCCGCCGAACAGCGGGCGCGCCGCGCCGGAGCGGCGGATCAGCGCCTGCGGGTCGGGCAGCAGCAGCGGGCGCCCCCACGAGCCGCGCACCACAAAGGGCAGGTCGAACGGCGCCGGATCGGCCGCGCGCACCAGCTGCGCCGTGCCTTCGAGGTCGAGGTCGCGGCGCGCGAGGTCGGTGTCGCCGTTCAGCTCGATGCGCAGCTTGGCGCTCTCGATGTTCAGGCGCTCGACATGGGCGATGCCCTCATGGATCTTCGCGCTGAAATCGATTGTGTCATAAGGCGTGCGCCCGCCGCGCAGGTCGCCGGCGCCCGACAGCGGGCGCTGTTCCAGCCGGGCGAGGATGCGCGGCACGTCGATGCCGGCGAGCGCGCCCTCGGTGCCGGTGAGGCTGGCGGTGCCGGACAGCCGGCCGACCAGCTCGGCGACGCTGGCGCCCGAGGCGCCAAGGTCGATCCGGAACGAGCCGGTGCCTTCCAGCCGCTGCGAGCGGAACAGGTCGCCCAGCGCCTGCGCCAGCGAGACGCCCTCGCCCGCCAGTTCCACCCGCACATCCATGCCCTGTTCCAGCGGCGCGATCTGCGCCATGGCGCGGAACGCTCCCTCCCAGGCTTCCGAATCGCCGATGGCGAGTGTCAGCTTGCCCGCTTTCAGCACGGCGCTGGCCGCCAGCCGGTCGAGCCGGGTGGTGCCGGCGTGCACCTGCGCGGCGGAGAAACGCAGGTCGAGGTCGAAATCCTTGAGGCGCTTGAGGTCGATGGTCTCGCGGCTCCAGCCGCCGCCGCCGGGCTCGGCCAGAACCGGCTGGCCATAGGGCGAGAGGTCGACCGAAGCGCTGGCGAAGGAGCCCTGCAGGCCCGCGCGTCCGTTGCCGGTGCGCAGGGAAAAGCCGCCTTCGCTCACATTGCCGTCGAGCTCCAGCCGCGCCTGGCTCAGCGTCGCCCCTTGCGCGGTCACCAGCGCATGGGCACGGAGCGCGAACGGGCCGAAGCCCTTCTCGGTCGGCGCCTCCAGCCCCAGCCATTCCAGCGTCGCGCGCAGCCGGCGCGAGGAGCATTCCAGCGCGCCCTCGATCACCGGGCCGCTGGCGAGCCGCATCGTGCCGGCGAAGGACAGCTCCGCCGGCGGGCCGGAGAGCTTCACCTGAACCCCGCCGGCCCCCCCTTCGGCGAGCGCGACCAGATCGGAGAGGTTGAGGTCGACGTCCAGCGGCTCGTCGCGCCAGATCAGGTGGCCGGCGATGGACAGCCGGTCGCCGCCGCGCCAGCTCAGGTCGAGATCGGTGTCACCGAGCAGTTCACGGGCCTCGCCGTTCACCCTGCGCAGGATGCGACCGTCCTGGAGGCTGACATCGGCGCGCAGCCGGCTGCGGCCGAGGCCGTTGAGAATCTCGGTCAAGGCGCCCAGCTCATCCTCGCGCTCGGCCAGCGTCAGCACCGGCTCGCGCAGTTCGATATGGTCGGCCTTGGCCTGCCCGGTCAGCAGCGGCAACAGGTCGAGCACGACCCGCGCCTGCGGCGCTTCCAGCGTAGCGACACCGGGCGCGCCGACGGACAGCCCGTCAAGGGTCAGGGCGGGCCACGGGAAGGCGGAAAAGCTTACCGGCCCCTCGATCCGCACCTCATGCCCGGCCGCCGCGCTCAGCAGCCGCTGCGCCTCGGCGCGCAGCCGGTCTTCGGAGGCGAGCTTGGGCGCGAGCGCCGCCGCCACCAGTGCGAGCAGGACCGGCAGGAGAAGGATCGGGGCCAGTTTCTTCATGAAGCGTGTCGATAAAGCCTGTCGGTGTCCGCGTATAGCGCCGCCATCCCGCCAGCGGCCCGAAGCGAAAGCTGTTCACCAGATTCCGCCGGCCGAGGCCGACGCAGGAGCGCCCCGCCGCGACAGCCGGACGGAGGCGCAACATCACCCGCGTCTGTGTCTGTTTGATGGCCTGACAGACGACCTGCCGGACGCTATGAATTTGCAGCCGACAATGATGCTTGCCTGCTTCGGGAAGCCGGCGGGAAACCGGGATGGAGACCTTGATGGACCTCGCCAATGACGCACCGCTCTGGACACCCTCGCCCGAGCGGATCGCCCGCAGCGCGATCACCGGCTTCATTGCGACCGTCAATGCCCGCCACGGAACGGCACTAACTAGTTACCGCGACCTCCACGCCTGGTCGGTCGCCCAGCCCGGCACGTTCTGGGACGAGATATGGGAGCTCGGCGAGGTCATCGGCGACAAGGGCGGGCGCAGCCTTGTCGACGGCGATCTCATGCCCGGCGCGCAATTCTTTCCCGATGCGACGCTGAACTTCGCCGAGAACCTGCTGCGCCCGCGCGATCCCACAAGCACGGCGCTGGTGTTCCGCGGCGAGGACAAGGTGGAGCGGCACATCGCCTTCAGCGAGCTGTGCGCGCTGGTCTCCCGGCTCCAGCAGGCGCTGCGCGCCGCCGGGGTCGGCATTGGCGACCGCGTGGCCGCCACCATGCCGAACATGCCCGAGACCATCGCCATCATGCTGGCGGCGACCTCGATCGGCGCGATCTTCTCGTCCTGCTCGCCCGATTTCGGCGAGCGCGGCATTCTCGATCGCTTCAGCCAGATCGAGCCCAAGGTCTATTTCGCCTGCGACGGCTATTGGTACGCCGGCAAGCGCGTCGCGATCGGCGACAAGCTGCGTACCGTCGCGCCGCATCTGACCAGCGTGCGCCAGACCGTGATCGTGCCCTATCTCGGCGAGGCGGCCGAGGTGGCGTCCGGCATTGCCAACGGCGTCGCGCTGGAGGATTTCCTCACGCCCTTCGCCGCGCAGGCCCTCACCTATGAGCGCCTGCCGTTCAGCCACCCGGCCTATATCCTGTTCTCCTCCGGCACCACGGGCGTGCCCAAATGCATCGTGCACGGGGCGGGCGGCACGTTGCTCCAGCACATCAAGGAGCACCGGCTGCATTGCGATCTCGCGCCCGGCGACCGGCTGTTCTACTTCACCACCTGCGGCTGGATGATGTGGAACTGGCTGGCATCGGGCCTCGCCAGCTCCCTCACGCTCTGCCTGTTCGACGGCTCGCCCTTCTCCCCCACCCCGGAGGTCCTGTTCGATTTCGCGGAGAAGGAGCGCTTCGCCCTGCTCGGCACCTCGGCGAAGTACATCGACTCGCTGCGCAAGGAAGGCGTGAAGCCCGGGAAGACCCACGACCTTTCCGCGCTCAAGGCGCTGACCTCCACCGGCTCGCCGCTGGCGCCGGCGGACTTCGCCTATGTCTATGAGGCGATCAAGCCCGATCTGCACCTCGCCTCGATTTCCGGCGGCACCGACATCGTGTCCTGCTTCGTGCTCGGCGACCCGACGGCGCCGGTCTACAAGGGCGAGATCCAGGCGCCCGGCCTCGGCATGGCGGTCGAGGTCTGGTCGGACGAGGGCAAGCCGGTCATCGGCGAGCGTGGCGAGCTGGTGTGCACCAAGCCGTTCCCCTGCATGCCGGTGATGTTCTGGAATGACCCCGAGGGCGCCAAGTACCGCGCCGCCTATTTCGAGCGCTTCCCGAACATCTGGTGCCACGGCGATTTCGCCGAGACCACCATCCATGGCGGGCTCATCATCCACGGCCGCTCCGACGCCACGCTGAACCCTCAAGGCGTGCGCATCGGCACGGCGGAAATCTACGCCCAGGCCGAGCAGGTGCCGGAGATCATCGAGAGCATCGCCATCGGCCAGGACTGGGACAACGACGTGCGCGTGGTGCTGTTCGTGCGGCTGCGCGAGGGTGTCCGGCTCGACACCGACCTCGAAAAGCGCATCCGCACCCAGATCCGCACCGGCGCCAGCCCGCGCCATGTGCCGGCCAAGATCGTCGCGGTCGCGGATATCCCGCGCACCCGCTCGGGCAAGATCACCGAGCTCGCGGTGCGCGACGTGGTGCATGGCCGCCCGGTGAAGAACACCGAGGCGCTCGCCAATCCCGAGGCGCTGGAGCTGTACCGCGATCTGCCGGAACTGGCGAGCTGAGCGGCGGCGTCAGTTCACGCTGACGGTGATGCAGCCGGAAAGCACCGTGCCCGGAACCTTGGGTGTGGTGTTCCGGGTGCAGAAGCGATCCTTGCCCTTGAAGCCGGCATTCGGCGTGTAGACAAGGCCGCTGCCGGTGACCGCGACCTTGCCGGACTTCGGCGGGGTCGTGACCGTCACGCTGTTCGCCGGAATGCGGGCCCCGGTCTGGTCGTTGATGACATTGGTGAAGCCGATGCGGCAGGTCTTGTCCGCCGTGGTCATCTCGAACATCCCGGCCCCCTTGCCGCTGCCCCAGCCGCGCCCATTGCTGCCGGTGCAGGCGGCGTGAGCGGCGGTGGAGGCGAACAGGGTGGCGGCGGCGCAGACGGCAAAACGGGTGGCAAGGCGCATGTCCACTCTCCTCTTTGTCTCTACACAAACAATTATGCAGCTACATCAGCTTGACGCAACGTCCGGCGCCGCTCATTCCGCCTGCGGACGGGAGAGCCGCGCCAGCAGGATCACCGGCGCGAGGCCGACCAGCACGATCAGCAGGGCGGCCAGCGCGCCGTCCTCATAGGTGCCGCGCGCGGCCTCGCCATAGACATGGCTCGCCAGCGTCTCGAAATTGAGCGGGCGCAGCATCAGCGTCGCCGGCAGTTCCTTCATGCAGTCGACGAACACCAGCAGCGCCGCCGAGCCGAGCGCGGGCCGCAGCAGCGGCAGGTGGACGCGGCGGATCACCCCGCCCGGCGTCTGGCCGAGGCTACGCGCCGCCATGTCCATGGTGGTGCCGATCCGGCCATAACCCGCCTCCAGCCCGCCGACCGGAATGGCGAGGAAGCGAATGACATAGGCGATGATCAGCGCCGCCCCGGAGCCGGAAAGCAGCAGCCCGGTCGCGACCCCGAACAGCTGCGTGCTCACCCCCGACACCGCATTGTCGAAGGCGGCGAGCGGCACCAGCAGGCCGACCGCCAGCACCGTGCCCGGCACGGCATAGCCGAGGCTCGCCACCCTCAGAGCCACTGACGACAGCGCCCCGCTGCGGAACGCCACCGCCAGCAGCAGCCCGCAGGCCAGCGCGATGCCGGTGCCGACCGCCGCGAACAGCGCAGTGTTCATCGCCTCGACCAGCACGGTCTCCGGCAGGCCGTTGAACAGGAAGCGGCGCCACGCGGTGTGGAGCAGGTGGCCGGCCGGCAGCAGGAAGCCGAGCGTGACCGGCACGAGGCAGAACAGGAACGCCAGCGCCCCCTGCCCCGCTCCCAGCGTGCGGCGCACCGGCGGACGGGCGCGGGCGCCGACATTGGCAACGGAAAGCCGGCGCCGTCCCCAGCGCTCCAGCGCCACCAGCGCGAGCATCAGCACCAGCATGAACAGCGCGATCTGCGCCGCGCCGGGCAGGCTGGAGCGGTTCAGCCAGGTCGAATAGATCGAGAGCGTCAGCGTCTGCACGCCGAGGAATTCCGAAGCGCCGACGTCATTGATGGTCTCCATCAGCGCCAGCGTCACGCCGACCGCGATCGCCGGCCGCGCCAGCGGCAGGGCGATGCGCAGGAAGGTCTCCCAGGCGCCGAGCCCGAGCGTGCGCGCGGCGTCGATGGCGGAAGCGGTCTGCACCAGGAAGGCCGCGCGGGCCGAGAGATAGACGTAAGGGTAGAGCACGAAGCCGAGCAGCACGATGCAGCCGGTGAGCGAGCGCACCTCCGGCAGCCAGAGGTCGCGCGGGCTCTTCATGCCGAGCAGCCCCCGGATCGCGGTCGGGATCGGCCCGAGCGGGTGCACCGCGTCGACATAGACGAAGGCCTGAATATAGGTCGGTATGGCGAGCGGCAGCAGCAGCAGCCATTCGAAGGCGCCGCGGCCGGGAAAGCGGCAGGTGGCGACCAGCCAGGCGGTGCCGGTGCCGACGACGCCGGCGAGGATGCCGACGCCGAGCACCAGCAGCACCGTGTCCTTGAGCGCAACCGGCAGCACGTTCTGGATGAGATGCGGCCACAGATCGCCGGAGCCGCTCGCCGCCGTCCAGACCAGCGCCAGCAGCGGCAGCAGCACCAGCAGGACGACCGCCGCCGAGCCCCAGCGCAGGCCGCGGCGCAGATCGATGCCTTTCCGTGCTGGTGCCTGCAGCGGCAGGGTGGTCATGGGCACGCTCGCCATCCATGTCTTTGAAAGCACGACATCCCGAGCCGAACGGTGCCGGCTCGGGATGCGGTCATGTGGCGCGCCGGAGCTTGGTCCGGCGCGGTTTCGTCAGTTGTCGAAGCCCACCTTGTCGGCGAGGTCGGCGGCAGCCTTGCGGGCCGCGGCGAGCTTGACGAGATCGACATTGTCGACCTTCAGCGGGCCGAAGGCGGCGATGATCGGGTCGACCGGCGCGCCGGGCACCACCGGATACTCGTAATTGGCCTTGGCGTAGATTTCCTGCGCCTCGGGCGACACGAGATATTCCAGCAGCTTGACCGCGTTGTCCTTGTTCGGGGCGCTCTTGGCCACCGAGGCGCCGGAGACGTTCACATGGGTGCCGCCATTGGCGAAGGTCGGTAGCACGACATTGATCGCCTCGGCCCACTTCTCCTGCTCGGGGCCACCCTTGCCGGAGCGCATCAGGCCGACATAGTAGGTGTTGGCGAGGCCGAGATCGCAGAGGTCGCCGAGAATGTCGCGCGCCACGTCGCGATCACCGCCGGCGGCCTTGCGCGCGAGGTTGGCCTTCACGCCCTTGAGCCATTCCTCGGCCTTGGCCTCGCCGTGATGGACGATATAGGCCGCGATCAGCGCGACGTTATAGGGGTGCTTGCCGGAGCGGATGCAGACCTCGCCCTTCCACTTGGGATCGGCGAAATCCTCATAGGTGATCGCGGTCAGGTCCTTCACGCGGTCCTTGGAGACATAGGCGGCGCGGGCGCGGGCGGAAAGCGCGAACCACTCGCCATTGGCGCCGCGCAGATTGGCGGGGATCGCCTTTTCCAGAACCTCGGAGGTGGTCGGCTGGGTGACGCCCTGGTCCGTGAGATCGAGCAGGTTGCCGATATCCACGGTCATCAGCAGGTCGGCCGGCGAGGCCGCGCCCTCGGCCTTCACGCGCTCGGCGAGGCCGTCCTTGACGAACACGCTGTTGACCTTGATGCCGGTCTTCTCGGTGAAGCTGTCGAACAGCGGCTTGGCGAGGCCCGGCTCACGCGTGGTGTAGACATTGACCACCTCTTCCGCCTGCACAGTGGCCGGCGCGAGGAATGCCGCAGCGGCGAGGAAGCCGCCAAAAGCCGTGTGGCGCAGCAGCGCGCCCGAGAACCGAAGTGCCATACCTGTCTCCTTCATCCGCCGGAATGAGGCGATGTCAGGCTGGCGGTAATGGAGGCATTCCCTACGGTCAACGAAAAGATTTGTGATCTCAATAACTTATAGTTATTCTAAATCCAAGGAATGCCCAATGAAAAAGGCCGGTCCAGACGGACCGGCCTTGTCGTCACGTGGCTTTATCGCGCGGTCTCAGTCGAGATCGCCGATGTGATGCTGGGCATAGAGCTGCAGGCCAAGCTTCGAGATCAGGTCGAGCTGGGTTTCCAGGAAGTCGATATGGCCTTCCTCGTCCGCCATCAGTTCCTTGAACAGGTCGCGGCTGGGATAGTCCTTCACCTCGGCGCAATAGGACGCGGCTTCCTGATAGAGCGCGCGGGCCTCGACCTCGGCGGCGAGGTCGCACTCGATCACTTCCTTCACGTCCTGGCCGATGCGCAGCGGGTCGAGCACCTGCAGGTTGGGGAAGCCATCGAGGAACAGGATGCGGTCGATGAAGCGGTCCGCGTGCTGCATTTCCTCGATCGATTCAGCGCGCCACTTGGCGGCGAGCTTCTTGTAACCCCAGTTGTCCAGCATGCGATAATGCAGCCAGTACTGGTTGATCGCCGTCAGCTCCGAACGGACGCCACGGTTGAGATACTCGATGACCTTGGGATCGCCTTTCATGGCCGCGACCTCTCCTGTTTGAATGCGCCGGGCATTGTTTAGAACAATTCCAAGAATCGCACAAGGCAACGAGCGGCACCGCGCCCAAGTTTCTCGGGCGCGGCCGCTGCAGGACGTCGAGTTTCGTGGATTATTCGGCCGGCATGGCGTGGGCGGAGGCCGGGCATTCCAGCGGGCAGGCCCCGCAGCCGGACGTCGCCATCACATCGTCGATCAGCTTGCGGATGGTGCGCGCGCAGCGCCCGCATTGCGGGCTGCAGCCGAGGCAGCGATAGACCTGCCCCGCCGTCCGGCACGGAGTCTCGGGAGTCGCGACGGCGTCGCGAACCTGACGATCCGACAGCACATTACACGAACACACAATCATCGCGAGGCGCTACCAAGTGATGCGCTCCTTAGAATAATTCTAAAGAACCTTTTTCACTTAATTTCTCGCGCTATTCCCTCGCCCCGTCAATCGGGAAAACCTGATCTGGCGATCAGTTGAACGCATGGACATTCGTTTTTGATGTAGTTTTTATAAGTTCTAGACTTGATCGCCCGCTCGCAGAGCGTTTTCGTCCTGAAAGGCGATGCCTTTCGCTTCCGCCCGCACCGGGGCCGGCATCGGAACCGGGTCGGTGCCGAGCCGCGCGAACAGCAGGTGGTCCTGCCAGACGCCGTTGATGCACAGATACTCCCGCGCCCGCCCCTCGCGCTGGAAGCCGACCCGCTCCAGCAGGCGGATCGAGGGCACGTTGTTCGGCAGGCACGCGGCCTCGATCCGGCGCAGGCCGAGCGTGCCGTGCGCGTAAGGCAGCAGCGCGGTGACGGCGGCGGTCATGAAGCCCCTGCCGGCATGAGGCGCGCCCATCCAGTAGCCCAGGCTCGCGGTCTGGGTCACGCCACGCCGCACATTTGAGAGCGACAGGCCGCCGAGCAGGACGCGATCCGCGCCGCGAAACACCAGGAACGGGTAGGCGCTGTCCTCGCGCACGTCGCGGGCATAGCGCCGCATGCGCCGGCGGAAAGCGCCGCGCGTGAGGTCATGCACCGGCCAGAGCGGCTCCCACGGCGCGAGGAAATGGCGGCTCTCCTCGCGCAGTCCGGCCCAGGCCTTGTAGTCCGACATCTGCGGCAGGCGCAGGAACACGCCCTGCCCTTCGATCAGCGAAGGCGGCTCCGGCCAGGAGACGGTGCGGAACAGGGCCATGGACGAGGTCGCAGGTTCAGCCGTGCGCGGTGAGATCAGGCGTTCTTCCCGGTCAGACGTTCCGCGATGCGCGCGGCGGATTCAAGCGATTTTCCCGGCCCCAGCGCGGTAAAGGTCGGCCGTGCCCCGGCCAGCAGCGCGCGCCCGGCCGCTTTGGCGTCCTCCAGCGTCACCGCCTCGACCTTGGCGACGATCTCCTCCAGCGGAATCGGCCGGCCGAACGCCAGCATCTGCCGGGCGAGCTGATCGGCCCGCGCGCCGGAGCTTTCCAGCGCCGCCAGCAGCCCGACCTTGGCCTGCGCCTTGGAGCGTGCCAGCTCGACCTCGCTCATCGCGTTCACGGTTTCCTCGATCTGGTCGATCACCACGTCGACCAGTTCGCCGACATCCCCGGCATCGGTGCCGGCATAGACGCCGAACAGGCCGGTATCGCCATAGCCCCAGTGGAAGGAATAGACCGAGTAGCAGAGCCCGCGTGCCTCGCGCACTTCCTGGAACAGGCGCGAGGACATGCCACCGCCCAGCACATTGGTGAACACCTGAAGCGCATGGATGCCGGGGTCGCGGTAGGAGCGGCCCTCCAGCCCGATCAGCAGATGCGCCTGTTCGAGTTCGCGCCCGCCGCCGATCTCGACGCCGCCCTCATAGCGGCCGGGCACCGGGGTCGGCTTGTCGCCGGGCTTGACGCTGCCGAGCCGGGCGGCGGCTTCCGCCACCACCGCCTCGTGCTCCACCGCGCCGGCGGCCGAGACGATCATGCGCGGGCCACGGTAATTGCGGTCGAGATAGGTGCCGAGGCTGGCGGCGCCGAAGGAGCGCACGCTGTCCGGCGTGCCGAGGATCGAGCGGCCGATCGGCTGGCCGGGAAAGGCCCGCTCCTGGAACAGGTCGAACACCAGATCGTCCGGCGTATCGAGCGCCGCGCCGATCTCCTGCACGATCACATTGTGCTCGCGCGTCAGCTCCTCGGGATCGAAGGCCGGCTCGGTGAGGATGTCGGCCAGCACGTCGAGCGCGAGCGGCATGTCCTCGCCCAGCACGCGGGCATTGTAGGAGGTGTGCTCGACACTGGTCGCGGCGTTGATGTCGCCGCCCACCGCCTCGATCTCCTCGGCGATGGCCCGCGCGCTGCGCCGCCGCGTGCCCTTGAACGCCATATGCTCCAGCAGATGCGAGATGCCGTGCTCGCCCTCCTGCTCGTCGCGCGAGCCGGCGCCGGCCCAGATGCCGAGCGAGGCGGTGGCAAGGTGAGGCATGGCGTCGGTGATCACCGTCACGCCATTGTCGAGCGTGGTGATGCGCGGCAGCGGCTTCGTCACCGGCGTGGTCTCGCTCATGCCGGAACTCCCGCGCGTGCATGCGCCGTGATGTAGGCCTCGATGGCCGCGATGTCGTTGGGCAGGGTCGGGGTCCGCTCCTCGCGCCCGAGCAGGTCGGCGAGATGGGCGGGCAGCGCCGGGCGCACGCCGCTGGCGCGCTCCACGGCATCGGGGAACTTCGCCGGATGGGCGGTGGACAGCACCACCTGCGGCACGCGCGGATCATGCGCCACCCGCTCGGCGACCGACACCGCGACCGCCGTGTGCGGGTCCATCAGGTAGCCGCACTCCTTGTAGACCCGCGCGATGGTGGCGAGCGTGGCCTCCTCGTCGGTGCGGCCGGCGTCGAAATCGGCGCGGATCGCCGCCATCGCCTCATTGCTCGGTGCGAAGGCGTCGGACTGGTTCAGCGTCGCCATCAGCCCGCGCAGCGCGCCGGCATCGCGGTCCAGCGCTTCGAACAGCACGCGCTCGAAATTCGACGACACCTGAATGTCCATCGAGGGCGAAAAGGACGGCTCCACCCCGGTCACCTCGTAGCGGCCGGTCTCCAGCGTGCGCACCAGAATGTCGTTGAGGTTGGTGGCGATGGTGAGCTTGGCGATCGGCAGGCCCATGCGCTTGGCGACATAGCCGGCGAGGATGTCGCCGAAATTCCCCGTGGGCACCACGAAGGACACCGGGCGGTGCGGGCTGCCCAGCGCCGCGCCGGCCACGAAATAATACACCACCTGCGCGACGATGCGCGCCCAGTTGATCGAGTTCACCCCTGCCAGCGCCAGCCGGTCGCGGAAGGCGTGGTGGTTGAACATCGCCTTCACATGGGCCTGGCAGTCGTCGAACGTGCCCTTGATCGCGATGGCATGGACATTGGCGTCCGGCACCGTGGTCATCTGCCGGCGCTGCACCTCGGAGACCCGGCCCTCCGGGTAGAGGATGAACACGTCGGTACGCTCGCGCCCGCGAAACGCCTCGATCGCCGCGCTGCCGGTATCGCCCGAGGTGGCGCCGACAATGGTGGCGCGGCGGTCCCGAGCGATCAGCACATGGTCCATCATGCGGCCGAGAAGCTGCATCGCCACGTCCTTGAAGGCGAGCGTCGGGCCGTGGAACAGCTCCAGCACGAAGCGGTTCGGCGCGATCTGCACCAGCGGCGTGGTCGCCTCGTGCCGGAAGCTGGCATAGGCGTCCTCCAGCATCGGCTTCAGCACCTCCGCCGGAAACGCCTCGTCGAGGAAGGGCGCGATCACCCGGCCGGCGACCTCGGCATAGGAATGCCCGGGCAGGCGCGCAATCTCCGCCGCGCTCAGCGCGGGAAACGCCTCGGGCCAGTACAGGCCGCCGTCACGGGCAAGGCCCGCCAGCAGTGCGTCGGAAAAGGCGAGCACCGGCGCTTCGCCACGGGTGGAAACATAGCGCACGGGCGCCTCCGTCAGGGGCCCTCGTGCCGGCGGCAGTCAGGCCTGGGTCATGGAAACGGGAAGCCGAAAGTCCGTTCCGAAATCGCCGGCAACCTAGTGTCCAACCCTTGCCGAGGCAATGAATTAAAGCACGCCGTCACACGCGCCGGCGCAGGCGCGCGACCGCGAAGGCGATGAACACGCCCGCCAGCGTCGCCGCGAGCCCGAACCAGGTCAGCGCATATTCCAGATGCCGGTTGGGAAAGGTGATCCGGGTCTGTCCGCCCAGCGGCCAGCCGCCGGGATTGGGCGCGCCGTCGGCGTCGATCAGAAACGGCGCGACCCGCAGCAGGCCCTTGGCATCGGCGATGGCGATCGGATCGCGCACGAACCACTGGCCCTTCGCCGGATCGTTGGCCGGCTGGAACATGGCCGGCGCCTCCGGCAGGCGCAGCAGGCCGCTCACCGTCACCACGCCCCCGACCTGCCCCACGGTCCGGGTCGCGGGATCGCGAAAGGGAGGCGAGACGAAGCCGCGATTGACCAGGATCACCGCGCCGTCCGCCAGCTCCAGCGGCGTCACCACCCAGTAACCCGGCCCGCCCGGCGCGCCGTTCACGCCCTCGTCGATCAGCGCGTAGACCTGCACCTCGCGGTCATGCAGGAAGCGGCCGGTGGCGGTGACGTGGCGGTACTCGTCCTCGTCGAAATCGACCGCGCCCCAGTTCGCCTCCTCGGGCGCCGGCTGGACCGGGGCATGGATGCGCGCCTCGACCTTGGCGATGAGGTCCTGCTTCCAGGTGAGGCGCTCAATCTGCCACGCGCCGAGCCCGAGAAGGATGCACAGGCAGATGGCGGTGGCGATGCCCGGCCACAGCAGCGCCCGCAAGGGAGACCGCGCCGTCACGCATCACCCTTGTCGAGCCGCCCCTGCTCGGCCTTGCGCGCATATTGCAGGGCGATCAGCGTGGCTTTCAGCGGGCGCAGCAGGCCGAGCGTGGAAATGAGCACCAGCGGCGTCCAGAGAAGCGCGTGGACCCAGAAGGGCGGGCTCCAGCTCAGCTCGACCCAGAGCGCCAGTCCGACCACGAGCGAGCCGGCCAGCAGGATAATGAACACCACCGGGCCGTCGCCGGAATCGTCGAAGCTGTAATCCAGCCCGCATTTGTCGCAGGACGGCGCGACGGTGAGGAAGCCCTTGAACAGCGGACCCCGTCCGCAGCGCGGGCAGCGGCAGGTCAGGCCCGCGGCATAGGGCGAGACGCCGGTGTGGAACGGCTGGAGATCCATGCGCAGAGCGCTCCTTGTTCGGCGCGCGGGCGGGAGGAACCTGCCCGCGCCATGATCGTCGGCGGATAAGGATGCCCCACCTCTCTACCACTTTCCAAAACGCAACGGGGCGGCCAAGCCGCCCCGTCCGTCGAATGGCAGAAGAATGGGGCTAATGCGCCGCCGGGGTGCCGCCGCCCCAGACATAGATGAACACGAACAGGAACAGCCACACCACGTCGACGAAGTGCCAGTACCAGGCGGCGGCCTCGAAGCCGAAATGATGGGTCGGGGTGAAGTGGCCGGCATAGAGACGGCCGAGGCACACCGCGAGGAAGATGGTGCCGACGATCACATGGAAGCCGTGGAAGCCGGTCGCCATGAAGAAGGTCGCGCCATAGATGTTGCCCGAGAAATCGAAGGTCGCGTGGGCGTACTCGTACGCCTGCAGCATGGAGAACAGCACGCCGAGGCCGACCGTGCTCCACAGGCCCCACTTGGCGCCCTGCCGGTCGCCATGCACCAGCGCATGGTGCGCCCAGGTCAGCGTGGTGCCGGAGGTCAGCAGGATCAGCGTGTTGAGCAGCGGCAGGTGCCAGGGGTCGAAGGTCTCGATGCCCTTCGGGGGCCAGTGGCCGCCGGTGACGTCCGCGCGCATGAAGTTGATTTCCTCGCCGGAGAACAGCGAGGCATCGAAGAACGCCCAGAACCACGCCACGAAGAACATCACCTCGGAGGCGATGAACAGGATCATGCCGTAGCGCAGGTGAAGCTGCACCACCTCGGTGTGGTACTTCTGGTGCTCGCCTTCGCGGATGACGTCGCGCCACCAGACGATCATCGTGTAGATGACGCCGAGCAGGCCGGCGATGAACACCAGCGAGGTGAGCTGGCCGTGCATCCAGAACACGGCGCCAACCGCCATGATGAATGCAAAGACCGAGATGACGAACGGCCACGGGCTCGGGTCGACGAGGTGGTAGTCGTGATGCTTGGCGTGGGCGTCAGCGTGGGCCTGGGCCATGGGTCGCGCTCTCCGTTCAGTCCATTCTCTAGCGAGCCGTTCCCGCGGCCGCAATGTGTCGTTCCGTCTCGCGGCGTGATCCGCCGCGAGCGCCGTGTTACAGCGGTGTCTTGCCGCCGGCCGGCGCCGACGGCGGCGCCGAATTGGCCTTCCCGGCGGCCAGCGAGGCCGGCTTGGCGAAGAAGGTGTAGGACAGCGTGATGGTCTTCAGCCCATCGAGGTCCTTGTCGTCCGCCAGCGCGGGATCGACGAAGAACACGACCGGCATGTCGATGACCTCGCCCGGCTGCAGCGTCTGGTCGGTGAAACAGAAGCACTGCATCTTCGCGAAGTGATAGCCCGCCAACGCCGGCGCGACATTATACGTCGCGCTCGCCGTCACCGGCTCCTTGCCGCGATTCTCCGCGCGGTAATAGGCCAGCTTGGTCTCGCCGAGCTTCACCGTCACCGAGCGCTGCTCGGGGGCAAACGCCCAGCTGAGGCCCGGAGCGACATTGGCGTCGAAGCGAATCTCGACCTCGCGGTCCAGCATCCGGTTCGGCGCGCTGGTCGCGACCTTGGTCGCCCCGCCGAACCCTGTGACCTGGCAGAACATCTGGTAGAGCGGCACGGCGGCATAGGCGGCGCCGACCATGGCCAGCACGAACACGCCGCACGACGCCGCCACCACGGCGTGGCGACGCTCGCCCGCGCGACGGGGCGCGGCGGTCTCGATCGTCTCCGGCGTCCGGGCTTCGTGGTCCGTGCTCATGTCCTCGCCCCTCCCGCTCACAATGGCCGCACCAGTACGCCGGGGCCGAGCTTCACAATGGTGACGATGTAGAACAGGACGCACAGCGCGGCGAGCACCAGCGCAATGGCGACGGAGCGCGCGCGGCGGCGCTTCCTCTGTTCCTCGGTGAGCATGATGCCGTCCGTGGGCGGCTTCTTGCCCGTGTCGTTATCAGTCATGGCGATCCTCCCTGCCATCATTCGCTCACAGGCTGAGCCATGCCGGCGCGCGCAGCGCCTCGACCAGCAGAACCGCGAACAGCAGGAACAGATACAGGATCGAGAAGGCGAACAGGCGGCGGGCAGCCGCCTCGGCCGGCGCGCCCTCGCGCACGCGGAACACCCGGACCGCCAGCGTCAGCATGATGGCGCCGGAGACACCCGACACCACGCCATAGGCCAGCCCGGCCATGCCCAGGAACCAGGGCGACATGGCCAGCGGCACCAGGATCAGCGTGTAGAGCAGGATCTGGCGGCGGGTCTCGGACGGCCCGGCGACCACGGGGAGCATCGGCACGCCCGCGCGCTGGTAGTCGCCCGACTTGTAGAGCGCCAGCGCCCAGAAATGCGGGGGCGTCCAGAAGAAGATGATGAGGAAGAGCAGCACGCTCTCCAGCCCGATGCCGCCCGAGGCGGCGGCCCAGCCCACCATGGGCGGGAAGGCTCCGGCAGCGCCGCCGATCACGATGTTCTGCGGGGTCCAGCGCTTGAGCCACATCGTGTAGATGACGGCGTAGAAGAAGATGGTGAAGGCCAGCAGCGCCGCCGCGAGCTCATTGACCAGCAGCCCGAGCACCAGCACCGAGCCGACCGACAAAGTGAGCCCGAAGGCCAGCGCCTCGCCGGGCGTCACGCGGCCGGCGGGAATCGGCCGCTTGCGGGTCCGGCTCATCACGGCGTCGATATCGGCGTCCCACCACATGTTCAGCGCGCCCGAGGCGCCGGCGCCGATGGCGATGCACAGCAGCGCGGTGAAGCCGATCACCGGGTGCACCTCGGCGGGCGCGCGCACGATGCCGACCAGCGCGGTGAAGATGACGAGCGACATCACCCGCGGCTTGAGCAGCGCGATGAAATCCGACACCGACGCATGGGACAGCACGTCGGCCGGGCGTGCCTCGGCCTCGGCAATGTCATATTCGCGCGAAGCGACGTCGCTCATTCAACTTTACTCCGGCGGCGCCTGCGGCGGCCTGTGACCGGCCGTGCCGCGCCTCACGACGGGCACTCCGCAGCGCCTTTACCTGTTCCGTAACGCCGGCGCGGAAACATGCCGCGCCGGGTCTCGTTCGCACGCGCCCCGGAAGCTTCCGGCGGCGCCGGCCCTCACTTGATGCGCGGCAGCGTTTCGAAGTGGTGGTAGGGCGGGGGCGAGGGAAGCGTCCATTCCAGCGTGGTCGCGCCTTCACCCCAGGGATTGGCGCCAGCCGGCACCTTGGCGGCGAACATGCGCCACACGCCGTACAGGAACACCAGAACCGCAAAGCCCGAAATATACGAGCCGATCGAGGAGACGAAGTTCCAGCCGGCGAAGGCGTCCGGGTAGTCCGCATAGCGGCGCGGCATGCCGGCGAGGCCGAGGAAGTGCTGCGGGAAGAACACCAGGTTCACGCCGACGAAGGTCAGCCAGAAGTGCACCTTGGCGATGCCCTCGCTGTACATGTAGCCGAACATCTTCGGCGCCCAGTAGTACCAGCCGGCGAAGATCGCGAACACGGCGCCGAGCGACAGCACGTAGTGGAAGTGCGCCACCACGTAATAGGTGTCGTGCAGCGAGCGGTCGATGCCGGCATTGGAGAGCACGACGCCGGTGACGCCGCCGACGGTGAACAGGAAGATGAACCCGATCGACCACAGCATCGGCACGCGGAACGAGATCGAGCCGCCCCACATGGTCGCGATCCACGAGAAGATCTTCACGCCGGTCGGGATGGCGATGATCATGGTCGCGGCCACGAAATAGGCCTGGGTCGAGGACGACAGGCCGACCGTGTACATGTGGTGTGCCCACACCACGAAGCCGACCACGCCGATCGCGACCATCGCATAGGCCATGCCGAGATAGCCGAAGATCGGCTTCTTCGAGAAGGTCGACACGATGTGCGAGACGATGCCGAAGCCGGGCAGGATCAGGATGTACACTTCCGGGTGGCCGAAGAACCAGAACAGGTGCTGGAACAGGATCGGGTCACCGCCGCCGTCGGGGGCGAAGAAGGTGGTGCCGAAATTGCGGTCCGTCAGCAGCATGGTGATGGCGCCCGCCAGGACCGGCAGCGACAGCAGCAGCAGGAAGGCCGTGACGAGCTGCGACCAGGCGAACAGCGGCATCTTGTGCAGGGTCATGCCCGGCGCGCGCATGTTCAGGATGGTGGTGATCAGGTTGATCGCGCCGAGGATCGAGGAAGCGCCGGCGATGTGCAGCGAGAGAATCAGCAGGTCCATGGCCGGGCCGGGGTGGCCGAGCTTGGAGGAGAGCGGCGGATAGATGGTCCAGCCGCCGCCAAAGCCGTTGGAGCCGGGCGCGCCTTCGACGAACAGCGAGAGAAGGGCCAGCGCGAAGGCCGGCGGCAGCAGCCAGAACGCCACGTTGTTGATGCGCGGGAAGGCGGTATCCGGCGCGCCGATCATCAGCGGGATGAAATAGTTGCCATAGCCGCCGATCATGGCGGGCATCACCATGAAGAAGATCATGATGAGGCCGTGGCCGGTGGTGAACACGTTGAAGGTCTGCGGATCCGAGAAGATCTGCATCCCCGGCTCCTGCAGCTCCATGCGGATGCCGATGGACAGGGCACCGCCCACGACCCCCGCGACGATCGCGAAGATCAGGTACATCACGCCGATGTCCTTGTTGTTGGTCGAGTAGACCCAACGCTTCCAACCCGTCGGATCGCCCGCATGACCGGCTGCATGTGTGGCCATAGAACCGTCCCTCATTCGCGCGCTTTCACGCGCCTTCTCTAACGTCGAATCGAACTTGCGCAGACAGGCATCCCGGCGTCAGCGCGCCGGAACGGCCTCCGGCGCCAGCATGTCGTTCAGGGCATAGGTCGCGGGCGCCGCGGCGCTCGCGAACTTCTGCTTGGCCTCGGCGAGCCAGGCGGCATAGGCCTCTTCCGTCACCACCCGGATGGCGAGCGGCATGAAGGCGTGGTCCTTGCCGCAGAGCTCGGAGCACTGGCCGTAGAAGATGCCTTCCTTGGTCGACTTGAACCAGCTCTCGTTCAGGCGGCCGGGGATCGCGTCGATCTTCACGCCGAAAGACGGCACGGCGAAGGAATGGATCACATCCGCCGCGGTCACCTGGATGCGCACGATCTTGTTGACCGGCACGACGACCTCGTTGTCGACGGCGAGCAGGCGCGGCTGGCCGGGCTTCAGCTCGGCGGTCGGCACCATCATGCTGTCGAAGCCGAAGCCGCCATCGTCGGGATATTCATAGGACCAGTACCACTGGTGGCCGGTGACCTTGATGGTCAGGTCCGCCTTCGGCACGTCGAGCTGCAGGAACAGCAGACGGAAGGACGGGATCGCGATCGCGACCAGAATCAGCACCGGCACCACCGTCCACACCACCTCGATGAGCGTGTGGTGCGTGGTGCGCGAGGGCACCGGATTGGCCTTCTCGTTGAACTTCAGCGCCACCACGACGAGGAGCACCAGAACCAGCAGCACCACGGCGATGATGATGACCAGCAGGAAGTGGTGGAAAGAATGAATGCTCTCCATCACCGGGGTCGCGGCGCCCTGGAGATTGATCTCCCAAGGCGAGGGCTGACCCGTTCCGGCAAGAGCCGAGCCCATGCCGGCGAGGAACAGGCCAAGCCCGGCGAGCATCCCCCCAAACAGACCGGCGCCGGTGCGCCGGACATTGCTGATCCACGAGTTCATCGCGATCGTCACTCCCATCAACTCCCCTGCCACATGGTCGCGGCAATGCAGGACCGCCTGTCGAACAGGTGGCATTTGACATTCATCAAACACAAAAAGGACACCCGAGCAACGAGACAACGCCGCTCTCGTCTGCGACATGACGTCGGGTGCCTGGAACCGTTCCATCTTCCCGCACGTCCCCTCCGCCGCATTCTTGACATCGCGCTCATGCGTTGTACCCCCTTGGCGCTCAAGGGGAGCGGTACGGCGGAAGGGGCGATTCGCCTTGCCTATCGCGCCTGATTCTTGTGAAGTCCGTTCGTTGAGTTTGTTCAGTTGGGAGACCAGCCCATGTCCGGGTTTCCGGCCCTGCGCTCCGCCATCGCGGCCGCCTTCGTTTTCGCCGCTCTCTCCATCACGGCGGGAGGCGCCATGGCTCAGGGCGTGGTCAAGTCGGTTCATGGCGAGTGGCAGATCCGCTGCGACACGCCGCCCGGCGCCCAGTCCGAGCAATGCGTGCTGCTCCAGAGCGTGCAGGCGGACGACCGGCCCAATGTCGGCCTCACCGTCATCATCCTGAAGACCGCCGACCAGCAGAGCCGCCTCCTGCGCGTTCTCGCGCCGCTCGGCGTGCTGCTGCCCTCCGGCCTGGGGCTGAAGATCGACAATGCCGATGTCGGCCGCGCCGGCTTCGTGCGCTGCGTGCCCAATGGCTGCGTTGCCGAGGTGGTGATGGACGACAAGCTGATCGACCAGCTCCGCAACGGCACCAACGCCACCTTCATCGTCTTTCAGACGCCGGAGGAGGGAATCGGCATCCCGCTCAGTCTCAAGGGCTTCGGCGAAGGCTTCGCGGCACTGCCCTGAGGCAGGCGCCGTGGCGACATCCCCCTCCCCCATCCGTCTCGTCATCTTCGATATGGACGACGTGCTGCTGCACTACGACGTGCACGCGCGCCAATCCGCCATCGCGCTCATGGCCGGGCTCGCGCCCGAGGAGGTCGCCCGGCGCATCTGGGACAGCGGGCTGGAGGATGCCGCCGATGCCGGCCGGCTTTCCGCGCAGGCCTATCTCGATGCGGTGGCGGAGACGCTTGGCGTTCCGTTCGGCGAGGATGACTGGCTGCGCACCCGCGCGCTGGCGATGACGCTGACGCCCGACACCATCGGCCTCGCCTCGGCGGTGGCGCGCGGCACGCCGGTGGCGCTGCTGACCAATAACGGCCACCTGATGAAGACCTATTTCGACACGCTGGTGCCGGAGCTGCGCGCGGTGTTCGGCACCAACATGCATGTCGCCGCCGAGTTCGGCACCAAGAAGCCGGACCCGGCGATCTATCGGCGCCTCGCCGCGCTCTACGGCGCCGCCCCGGAACAGGCGGTGATGATCGACGACAAGGAAGTCAACGCCGCCGGCGCCCGCGAGGCGGGCCTCTACGCCCACCGCTTCCGCGCCGCCCCGGAGCTCGACGCCTATCTGCGTTCGCTCTCTCTTATATAGAGGGTCGCGCTTACCCACGGACAGGACGCCTTCATGCCCGAGCTTCCCGAGGTCGAAACCGTGCGCCGGGGCCTCGCACCGGTGATGGAAGGTCGCCTCGTCACACAGGCGATCGCCCGCCGGCCAGACCTGCGCTGGCCGCTGCCCGAGCGTTTCGCGGAGCGGATTTCCGGGCGGCGCATCGAAAGCCTCGGCCGCCGTGCCAAGTATCTCATGGCCGACCTCTCGCCCATGGGCGACGCCCCCGCCGAGGTGCTGGTCATGCATCTGGGCATGTCCGGCTCGTTCCGCATCGAGATGCCCGAGGTGGACGTCGTGACACCCGGTGCCTTCGCCCTGCCGCGGTCGACGCTGGAGACCCACGATCACGTCGTGTTCGACATCGAGGGCGGTGCGCGCGTGGTCTATAATGACCCGCGCCGCTTCGGCGCCATGCTGCTGGTGCCGCGCGGCGAGATCGAGACGCATCCGCTGTTCCGTGACATCGGGCCGGAGCCGCTGGGCAACGCCTTCGACGCCGGGCGCCTGATACAGGCGAGCGCGAAGCGCGCCGCCTCGCTGAAGGCCACGCTGCTCGACCAGAAGGTCGTCGCCGGGCTCGGCAATATCTATGTCTGCGAGGCGCTGCACCGCGCCGGGCTCGCGCCGGAACGCGCGGCCTCCACGCTCACCGCGGCGGAAGCCGAGCGGCTGGTGGAGATGATCCGCCTGATTCTGAACGAGGCCATCCTCGCCGGCGGCTCCACCCTGCGCGACCATGCGCAGGTCGACGGCACGCTCGGCTATTTCCAGCACAGCTTCCGCGCCTATGACCGCGAGGGCGAGCCCTGCACCATGCCGGGCTGTCATGGGCAGATCGCACGGCTTGTGCAGAACGCCCGGTCGACCTTTTATTGTGCCGCCTGCCAGCGATAGGCGGCAGTCCAACACGGGAGACGCGCCCGCCATGGCGTATGACACTATCCTCGTCGAGACCAATGGACGCGTCGGCGTCATCACGCTCAACCGCCCCAAGGCGCTGAACGCGCTCAACGGCGCGCTGATCGCCGAGCTCAACCGGGCGCTGGACGGCTTCGAGGCCGATGCCGGCATCGGCTGCATCGTGCTCACCGGTTCCGAGCGCGCCTTCGCGGCGGGCGCCGACATCAAGGAGATGCAGGCCCTCACTTTCCCCGCCACCTATGTCGACGACTTCATCACCAGCTGGGAGCGGCTGTCGCGCTGCCGCAAGCCGGTGGTGGCGGCGGTGGCGGGCTATGCGCTTGGCGGCGGCTGTGAGATCGCGATGATGTGCGACATCCTCCTCGCCGCCGACAATGCGCGCTTCGGCCAGCCGGAAATCCAGCTCGGCATCATGCCGGGCGCCGGCGGCTCGCAGCGCCTCACCCGCGCCATCGGCAAGGCCAAGGCGATGGAGATGTGCCTGACCGGCCGCAATCTTACTGCCGAAGAAGCTGACCGCTACGGCCTCGTCTCCCGCGTCGTCCCGCTCGCCGATCTCATGACCGAGGCGATGAAGGTGGCGGAGCGCATCGCCGACCTGTCGCTGCCGGCGGCGATCATGACCAAGGAGAGCGTGAACCGCGCCTTCGAGACCACGCTCGCGGAGGGGATTCGATTCGAACGGCGCCTGTTTCAGGCCCTGTTCGCCACTGCCGACCAGAAGGAAGGCATGGCCGCCTTCAGCGAAAAGCGCTCGGCGTCGTTCAAGAACGCGTAGGCGCGGCCCGCGGAGCCTTCCTCGTGAAGGCTTTCCATATTGACGGAAGGGCGGGCGCCGACTATAAGCCCGCCACTCACGCGGGGCGTCCCTTGGGCCGGCCCCGTATCACCAGTCACAGACATTCCAGGCAATGGAGAGGCTCGCCCTCGCCCTTGCGACGATGAAGAGGACGGCCGATGGCCAATACGCCCTCCGCCAAGAAGGCAGCCCGCAAGATCGCGCGCCGCACGGAGATCAACAAGGACCGCCGCTCGCGGATGCGGACCTTTGTGCGCAAGGTCGAGGAAGCCCTCGCTTCCGGCGACAGCGCCGCTGCCGGCGTTGCCTTCAAGGCTGCCGAGCCGGAAATCATGCGCGCTGCCCAGAAGGGCGTGCTCCACAAGAGCACCGCGTCGCGCAAGGTGTCCCGTCTCGCCCAGCGCCTCGCCAAGCTCGGCGCCTGATCGCGGCCCGTTTTCGGGGCGCAATCACAAGTAGAATGCAAGGCCCGGCTTAATGCCGGGCTTTTTGCGTTTGCCGCCCCGCGCTGCTGCGACTTTGCCCGCTGAAAGGCCCGTCTTTCCCTTGAGGCAGATGCGCAGCCGGACGCTGGAAAATGCGTTGCAGAACTGTCACATGACACCCGGTTCGCCCTGGCGTTCCGGATGGTCCGGCGAATCCCTACTTGACTCAAAAATGGCCTCGAAGCAGGCCTCGGGCACGGCTGCAACCGGCAAGAACCAGCACACGTCGCGCAAAAATTATCTCATAAAATCAATTAATTACGAGGCAGATGATCAAAGCGGTGGAGAATCGCCCCTCCCCTTCCCCGGCGAGGTGACACTGCGGAAAAAATAGCCCTCATGCCGCACCAATTTGCAGCCCCCTGATTCTCGCAAGGGAGTCAGAGATTTGCCGAATAACCATCGTTTCCCAAGGGGCCGAATCACCGCCTCGAAGCCCTCGGCGCAGAGCCGAGATGCGCCAAGAGCGTTGCGCCGGGTCGGGCTGCTGTGTATGTTCTCTTCATCCGATCCGTCGGGCACCTCAGCGAAAAGTTGAGTTCAAAAACTACTCATTCTGGAGTGGGAGGGGATTTCTGTGCGCTTCTTGTATCCATCCCCACTTCTCGGAACGCTCTGCCTGAGGAACTACATAAGCATGACGTTGCGAAAGACGTTATGTTGGTAACCTGTTCTTCCAGCGTTCTCTTGTAGTTGTGTTTTATAAAAACGAGATCTTCTACAGGGACGGCAAGCATCTTGCCGCGAAGGGGCGACTATGATCAATGGCAGGAGCGCGCGGCCGAATGCGCGCGCAGGATGTGTCGGTGTCGCACATGGCGGGACCGCGAGCCGGATGACCCCCGCGGTCGCGCCGGACGGCACCAGGCGCGTCGCCTCTGTCTCAGGCTTCGCCTCGACTTCGCCTGAAATCTGTCTGATCGAACCGGCCCCGTCGTTCCGCTACCCCGCGTAGCGGCTCAACAGCCTTCACCGCCGTCCCCCGGCGGAACGCCTTTCATCTCCGACACGAATGCTGAGCTCCGACGGCGGGCCTGCGCCTGCCGCCGATGTGGCGCTTTGTTCGTGACGGTCCCAATAAACCGCAAAAACGCGCGGAGAAGACCATGATGAAGTCCAGCAGCCTTGAGGTCCCGAGTTCCAAAGCGGCGCTTGGTGGACCCCTTGAACGTGCCGGTGCTTTCGACGGTATCGACGGTGGTGCGCGTGATGCGTGGGAGCGGGTACGCCGCCGCCTGCGCGCGGAGATCGGTGAAGAGGTGTATTCGAGCTGGTTCCCCCGGCTCGAACTGGACGACATCCACGGCGGCACGGTGCGGCTCTCGGTGCCCACGCGTTTCCTGAAGACCTGGATTCAGCAGCATTATATCGAGCGGCTCAACGCGCTCTGGCAGGAAGAAATGCCGGACGCGCGCGTCGACCTCATCGTGCGCACCGCCGTGCTGCGCACGCCCGGCGCGACCGCCACCCCGGTGCGTACCGTGGTGCGCCCGGCGCCACAGCCGGCCGCGAATGAGGAAAGCCGCGCCGCCCCGATCCTCGTCGAGGCTGCCCCGGCCGGCGCCGGCTCGCCGCTCGACCCGCGCCTGACCTTCAACACCTATCGGCTCGGCTCTTCGAACCGGCTCGCCCATGCCGCCGCGCTCAAGCTGGCGGAAGCGCCGGCCGGCAGCGGCCCGGTGTTCAACCCGCTTTATCTTCATGCCGCCGTGGGCCTCGGCAAAACGCACCTTTTGCAGGCCATCACCGCCGCCGGCCCCGAGCACGGCCGCCGCGTCGTGTACCTCACCGCCGAGCGCTTCATGTACGGCTTCGTGCAGGCCCTGAAGAACCAGTCCTCGCTGGCCTTCAAGGAGCAGCTTCGCGGCATCGACACGCTGGTGATCGACGACCTCCAGTTCCTTCAGGGCAAGTCGGTGCAGCAGGAATTCTGCCACACGCTCAACGCGCTGATGGATTCCGGCCGGCAGGTCGTCATCGCCGCCGACCGCCCGCCGGCGGAGCTCGACGCGCTGGAAGAGCGCGTGCGCTCGCGCCTTGCCGGCGGCCTGGTGGTGGAGATCGCCCCGCTCGACGAGGAACTGCGGCTCGACATCCTCTCCGCCCGCGTCAACGCGCTGGCTCAGCAGCACCCCGGCTTTAACGTACCGTCCGACGTCCTGTCTTTCATCGCGCATAATTGCGGGCAGAACGGGCGCGACCTCGACGGCGCGCTGAACCGCCTGCTGGCGCATAACCAGCTCACCTCCAGCGCCATCACGCTGGAAATGGCCGAGACCGCGGTGCGCGACCTCGTGCGCTCCACCGAGCCCAAGCGCGTGCGCGTCGACGATATTCTGCGCATCGTCGCCAAGCACTACAACGTCACCCGCGCCGACATCCTCTCCCAGCGCCGCACCGCCAATGTGGTGAAGCCGCGCCAGGTGGCGATGTATCTGGCCAAGACGCTCACGCTGCGCTCCCTGCCCGAGATCGGCCGCCGCTTCGGCGGGCGCGACCACACCACGGTGCTGCACGCGGTCCGCAAGATCGAGGGTCTGGTCGGCAGCGACCGCGCGCTGGCTGATGAGGTCGAAACCCTGAAGCGCCTCGTCAACGAATAGGCCCTTTCCACGGGGAAACCGCCGGTTTTCCCCGTTTTCTCCGCTTATTATCCCCACTAATTCGACCGTACGCCCGCCCCCTGCCTTGCCATGCGGCAGCAGGGGCGGCAATGTCGTCGCCCCGGCGGCGCGCCCGCGCTGCCCGCCGGGGCGTTTGCGTTAGGTCCGTCCCCGCGCATCCGCCCCGTGCGCCTTCCGTTTCTCCGAGTTTACGGGTGTTGCGGCCATGAAGGTCACTGTCGAGCGGGCCGAGCTGCTCAAGTCTCTCGCCCACGTTCATCGTGTCGTCGAGCGTCGCAATACGATTCCGATCCTCGCCAACGTGCTGATGCGCACCGATGCGCGTGGCCTCGCCTTGCGCGCCACCGATCTCGACATCGAGATTGTCGAGACCATTCCCGCCGAAGTCGGCCAGGAAGGCGCGACCACCGTGCCCGCGCACACCATCTACGACATCGTGCGCAAGCTGCCCGAGGGCTCTCAGGTGCAGATCGAGACGTCGGGCGATCGCGGCACGCTCACCGTGCGTGCCGGCCGCTCGCGCTTCGCGCTGCAGACCCTGCCGGAAAACGAGTTCCCGGACCTCGCGGCCGGCGAGCTGTCGCACCGCTTCACCCTCTCCGCCGCCGAGCTCAAGCGCCTGGTCGACAAGACCCAGTTCGCCATCTCGACCGAAGAGACCCGCTATTATCTGAACGGCATCTACCTCCACGTCGCCGACGCCGGCGGCCCGGTGCTGCGCGCGGTGGCGACCGACGGCCACCGTCTCGCCCAGGCGCAGACCGCAGCGCCCGCCGGCACCGAGGGCCTGCCGGGGGTGATCGTGCCGCGCAAGGCGGTCGCCGAAATCCAGCGCCTTGCCGAGGATGGCGAAGCCAGCGTCACGGTGGAGCTGTCCACCTCGAAGATCCGCGTCTCGCTCGACCGCGTGGTGCTGACCTCGAAGCTGATCGACGGCACCTTCCCCGATTATGGCCGCGTGATTCCGACCGGCAACGACAAGACGCTGGTGGTGGACAAGGCCGACTTCGCCGCCGCCGTCGACCGCGTGTCGACGGTTGCCAGCGAGCGCGGCCGCGCGGTCAAGCTCTCGATCGGCGACGGCAAGCTCACCCTCTCGGTCACCAACCCGGATTCCGGCAGTGCGACCGAGGAGTTGGAGGTCGAATACGCGGCCGAGCCGATCGATATCGGCTTCAACAGTCGCTATCTGCTCGACATCACCTCGCAGATCGAAGGCGGCACGGCGGAGCTGAAGCTCGCCGATCCCGGTTCCCCCACGCTGATGCAGGACCCGGAGAAGCGCGGCGCGCTCTATGTGCTGATGCCGATGCGCGTGTGAGCCCGCCTGTCACTGCCCCCGCCCGCATCACCCGCCTGAGGCTGAGCCATTTCCGCAGCTATCACGCGGCGGAGGTTGGGGTGGGGCATGGCCCTGTCGTGCTCATCGGCCCCAACGGGGCCGGCAAGACCAATCTTCTCGAAGCCATCTCGCTGTTCGCTCCCGGTCGTGGCCTGCGCCGGGCGAGTCTCGACCAGTTCGCCGCGCGGCTGCCGGGCGAGGCACCGCACGCCACCGGCTGGGCGGTTTCCGCCACGGTTGAAGGCGCGTTCGGCGAGGTGCATCTGGGCACCGGCGTCGAGGACGGCGCGGAAGGCGCCCGCACGCGGCGCTGCCGGATCGATGGCGAGAGCGTCGGCTCGGCGAGCGCCTTTGCCGATCATCTGCGAGTGGTCTGGCTCACCCCGGAAATGGACGGCTTGTTCACCGGCCCGCCGGCCGAGCGCCGCCGCTTTCTCGACCGGCTGGTGCTCGCCGTCGACGCCGAACACGGCGCCCGCGTGAACGCACTGGAGCGGGCGCTGCGTGCCCGCAACCGTCTGCTCGAAGAGATCGATACCGACCCGCGCTATCTCGATGCCGTGGAACAGGAACTCGCCGCGCTCGCTATCGCCGTCGCCGCCGCGCGGCTCGAAGCGGTGCGGCGGCTGAACGCCGGCATTCAGGCTGGAAGGGATGACACCTCCCTGTTTCCCTGGGCCACCGTGGCGCTGGAAGGCGAGGTGGAGCGCGCCTTGACGCGCGAACCGGCCACGATGGTGGAGGACGCCTATCGCGCCACGCTGCGCGCCTCCCGTCCGCGCGACCGCGCTGCCGGCCGCACGCTGGACGGCCCGCACCTCACCGACCTTTCCGTCGGCCACGGCCCCAAGGCGATCCCCGCCGCGCAGGGCTCCACCGGCGAGCAGAAGGCGCTGCTCATCGGCCTCGCCCTCGCCCATGCCCGACTGGTCGGCGAGATGGCGGGCCGCGTGCCGGTCATGCTGCTGGACGACGTCGTCGCCTATCTCGACCCCGCCCGCCGCGCCGCCCTGTTCGCGGCGCTGGACGCGCTGGGCGGGCAGGTGTGGATGACCGGGGCGGATCCGGCCGCCTTCGCGGCGCTCGGCACGGCGGCGGAGCGGTTCGACGTGCGGCCGGGCGAGGTCGCGCCGGCTCGGGGGGATTAGACATGCTCGACCATGCTTCCATCACCGTCTCGGATTTTTCCCGCGCCCTGCCGTTCTACGACGCGATCATGGCCACGCTCGGCGTGCCGTGCGTGAACCGCGCCGAGGACCGTGTGGGCTACGGCATCCGCAACCGAACGGGCGATGACGGCCACAGCTATCTGTCCGTGCTCGCCTCCCGCGGCGCGGTGGTGGCGGATAATCGCCACTGGTGCTTCCGGGCGCCGAACCGGGCGGCGGTCGACGCCTTCCACGCCGCCGCTCTCGCCCATGGCGGGCGCGACGATGGCGCGCCCGGCCTGCGCCCGGCCTATCACGCGGCCTATTACGCCGCCTTCGTGCTGGACCCGGACGGCAACCGCATCGAGGCGGTGTGCCACCGCGCGGCATCTTGAAGCGTCGCCGCCCGCGGCTCTTGACCTTTCGCGCACGCGCGCGCACGTAGGGGCCATCATGGATCTGGTCGGTCTCACCGTCTTCGCCGCCGCGCTCGCGCTGGCCGCCGCCTCCCCGGGCCCCAGCGTCATCGCGGTGATCGCCCGCACGCTGGTGCGTGGCCGCGAGGGTGCGCTCCCGCTGGTGCTGGGCATCATCCTCGGCGACATGGTGTGGCTGACCGCGGCCGTGCTCGGCCTCGCCGCGCTCGCGGCGGCGCTTGGCTCGCTGTTCATCGTGGTGCGGCTGGCGGCGGCCGGCTATCTGCTCTACCTCGCCTGGAAGCTGTGGACCGCCCCGGCGCATGCCGCGCAGGCGGAGACGGTGGGCCGCTCGGAATCCCCGCTCGGCCTGTTCCTCACTGGCCTTGGCATGACACTCGGCAATCCCAAGGCGATGGTGTTCTACCTCGCTCTGCTGCCGACCATCGTCGACGTGGCGAACCTGACGACGCTCGGTTTCGCCGAGCTGTGCGGCGTCATCTTTGTGGTGCTCGGCGCGGTGTTCGCGAGCTATGTCACGCTCGCCCATCGCGCCCGGCATCTGGTGGCCGACACCCGCGCGATCAAGCTGATCAACCGCGCCTGCGGCTCCGCCATGGCGGGCGCGGCGGTGCTGGTTGCCGCGAAATAACCGCGCAAGTGCGCTACAAGTGAATTCAACGTTTTAACGATTCGACGAGCTGATCACATGGCCGATTCCGAAAGCCCGACGCCGGAAGATTACGGCGCGCAGTCCATTCAGGTGCTGAAGGGGCTGGACGCCGTGCGCAAGCGGCCGGGCATGTATATCGGCGACACCGATGACGGCTCCGGCCTGCACCACATGGTGTATGAGGTGGTCGACAACGCCATCGACGAAGCGCTGGCCGGCTATGCGGACGAGGTGACCGTCACGCTGAACCCGGACGGCTCCGTCACCGTGACCGACAATGGCCGCGGCATCCCGACCGACATCCATTCCGAGGAAGGCGTTTCGGCGGCCGAGGTCATCATGACCCAGCTCCATGCCGGCGGTAAGTTCAACCAAAACTCCTACAAGGTCTCGGGCGGCCTCCACGGCGTCGGCGTGTCGGTGGTGAACGCGCTCTCCACCACGCTCGACCTGACGATCTGGCGCAACGGGCTGGAGCACCATATGCGCTTCCGCCACGGCGACGCCGAGGCCCCGCTCCGGGTCGTCGGCCCGGCGCTGGAGGGCCGGCGCGGCACCATGGTCACCTTCGTGCCGAGCCCTGAGACCTTCACCCACATCGAATTCAGCTACGCCACGCTGGAGCACCGGCTGCGCGAGCTCGCCTTCCTGAATTCCGGCGTCCGCATCGTGCTGACCGACGCCCGCAGCGCCGAGGTGAAGCGCGAGGAGATGATGTATGAGGGCGGCGTCGAGGCCTTCGTGCAGTATCTCGACCGCTCCAAGACCGCGCTCCTGCCGAGCCCCGTGGTCATCCGCGCCGAGAAGGACGGCATCGCGGTGGAATGCGCGCTCTCGTGGAACGACAGCTACCACGAGAATGTGCTGTGCTTCACCAACAACATCCCCCAGCGTGACCGCGGCACCCATTTCACCGGCTTCGCCGCCGCGCTGACGCGCCAGGTCATCGGCTATTCCGAGCGTTCAGGCATCGCCAAGAAGGAGAAGGTCGACCCCACCGGCGAGGATTGCCGCGAAGGGCTGACCGCCGTGCTCTCGGTGAAGGTGCCGGACCCGAAATTCTCCTCGCAGACCAAGGACAAGCTGGTCTCCTCCGAGGTGCGCCCGGTGGTCGAGGCGCTGGTCAATGACGCGCTGAACAACTGGCTGGAGGAGCACCCCGCCGAGGCCAAGGCCGTGGTCGGAAAGGTGGTGGAAGCCGCCGCCGCCCGCGAGGCCGCCCGCAAGGCGCGCGAACTGACCCGGCGCAAGAACCCGCTCGACGTCGCCTCCCTGCCCGGCAAGCTCGCCGACTGCCAGGAGCGTGACCCCGCCAAGTCCGAACTGTTCATCGTCGAGGGCGACTCGGCCGGCGGCTCGGCCAAGATGGGCCGCAACCGCGCCTTCCAGGCCATCCTGCCCCTGCGCGGCAAGATCCTGAACGTCGAGCGCGCCCGCTTCGACAAGATGCTGTCCTCCGAGCAGATCGGCACGCTGATCACCGCGCTGGGCACCGGCATCGGCCGCGACGACTTCAATGTCGACAAGCTGCGCTACCACAAGATTATCATCATGACCGACGCGGACGTGGACGGCTCCCACATCCGCACCCTGTTGCTGACCTTCTTCTTCCGGCAGATGCCCGACCTCATCGACCGCGGCCACATCTACATCGCCCAGCCGCCGCTCTACAAGGTGACGCGCGGCAAGTCCGAGCAGTACCTCAAGGACGAGCGCTCGCTGGAAGACTACCTGATCGCGCAGGGCCTCGACGATGCCTCGCTGCTGGTGGCCAATGGCGAGGTCCGCGCCGGCGCCGACCTGCATGCCGTGCTGGAAAGCGCGCGCTCGTTCCGCAATGTGATGAACGGCCTGCACCCGCGCTACAACCGTGCCGTGGTCGAGCAGGCGGCCATTGCCGGCGCCTTCGCCCCCGGCCTGCTGCTGGACGAGGAGCAGCGCGCCACGGTCGGCGCGGCGGTGGCTCAGCGTCTCGACGTCATCGCCGAGGACACCGAGCGCGGCTGGGTCGCCGAGGTCGACGAGACCGGCTTCCGCTTCGTGCGGACCGTGCGCGGCGTGAAGGAAGTGGCATTGCTGGACGCCACTTTCGTCAACTCGGCCGAGGCGCGCCGGCTGGATTCGCTCGCCGCCGAGCTTCAGGAAGTCCATGCCGACGCCGCCACGCTGCGCCGCAAGGGCACGGAAATCGTGGTCCACGGCCCGATGGACCTGTTCGACGCCGCCACCGATGCCGGCCGCAAGGGCGTCACGCTCCAGCGCTACAAAGGCCTTGGCGAGATGAATGCCGAGCAGCTCTGGGAGACCACGCTCGACGTCAACGCCCGCTCGCTGCTTCAGGTCAAGGTGAAGGAGGTCGCCGATGCCGACGACCTGTTCAACCGGCTGATGGGCGACGTGGTGGAGCCGCGCCGTGAGTTCATCCAGGACAACGCCCTGCGCGCCAGCGTGGACGTGTAGCGCCGCGCCTCACCCGCCTGCGCTCATGCGCCCCGGCCCGGCTTCGGCCTCCGGGGACGCTGGCGGGCGGGTCGCGACTGTCTCCCGGCCCGCGCTGCCGGCCCCGCACCGTGAGCCGGACAGTCCGCTGGAGCGATCCCGGCATCGCGGAACCATGCGCGGCATGAAGGAGCCCCCGCTCCGGCCGGATACGTGGGCTGGCGCGCGCTGGCGCAAATGTGAGGCCGGCACGGCTCGTCGCGGCGCGCCTGCGCCCCATAAGTCTGGGAGACGTCCGCAGCGACAGGAGCCTCCCATGCCGATCTTCACCGCGCGAATCCTTCGCGTTCCCGCGCTCTGCCTTCTCCTCGCCGCGTCCCCGGCCCTCGCCCATCACGGCTGGTCGTGGGCGCAGAGCGAACAGATGACGCTGGAAGGCACGGTCGAGAGCGTCGCCATCGCCCCGCCGCATCCCATGATTCAGGTGCGCGATAGCGAGGGCAAGGTCTGGCAGGTCGATCTCGGCAATCCGCGGCAGACCCAGGCCTCCGGCTTCACGCCCATGAGCGCGCAGAAGGGCGACGCCATCACCGTGCTCGGCAACCGTTCGCGTGACGAGGCGAAGCCGCACATGAAGGCGGTGCGCGTCACCATCGCCGGGCGCAATTACGACATGTATCCCGAGCGGCTCCCCAGCAATTGAGCGGCCCATGCTGGCGGCTTTGGGGAACTGGCCGGGAGCGGTGTGGCTCCAGGGCTCGGGCACGGCCTATCTGTTCATCAATGCCGCGCACATACTCGGCATCGGCCTGTTGCTCGGCGCCATTCTGCCGCTGGACCTGCGGCTGATGGGCGCTTTCCGCACGGTGCCGCTGGCGGTGATCGGCCCGTTTCTCTCCCGCGCCGCGCTCATCGGCCTGTGCCTCGCATTGCCGACGGGACTATGGCTGTTCACGGTGCGGCCCGCGGAATATGCCAGCAACGCCGCTTTTCTGTGGAAGCTCGGCCTCATCGCGCTCGCGCTCGGCAATGTCGGGATCCAGCATGCCGGAGCCGGTTTCCGGCAGGCGCTGGCCGGCGGCCCGCTCACACTGCGCGTGCGGCTGCTGGCCCTCGCCTCCGCCCTTCTGTGGCTCGGCGCGCTGGTCGCAGGGCGGTGGATCGGCTTCCTGTGACCGCCCTCGCCTTCGTCCGTGGCGGCGCCTAGGATGGCGCCTCCCTCCTCGCCTTTCCTTCCGTTGAGCAGCCGTTCCATGAGCAAAACCCCTCTTCCCCGTACCGGCGCGCGCATCCTGGTCGACGCGCTTATCGCCAATGGCGTCACCCGCGCTTTCGGCGTTCCCGGCGAGAGTTATCTCGACGTGCTGGACGCCATGGCCGATACCGCGCTCGACTTCGTGGTGTGCCGGCAGGAAGGCGGCGCGGCGATGATGGCGGAAGCGGTGGGCAAGCTCACCGGCCGGCCTGGCATCTGCTTCGTCACGCGTGGGCCGGGCGTCACCAACGCCAGCGCCGGCGTGCACATCGCCGAGCAGGATTCCACGCCGATGATCCTGTTCGTCGGGCAGATCGGCCGCTCGATGCGCGGGCGCGGCGCGTTCCAGGAGGTGGATTACCGCGCCGTGTTCGGCACGCTTGCCAAATGGGCGGTGGAGATCGACGAGGCCGCCCGTATCCCCGAGATCGTCGCCCGCGCCTTCCGCGTCGCCATGCAGGGCCGGCCCGGTCCGGTGGTGGTGGCGCTGCCCGAGGATATGCTGGCGGAAGTCGCCAGCGTGCCGGACGCGCCACCGGTCGAGCCCGCCGAGACCTGGCCCGGCCTCACCGACATGATGCGCCTGCAGAAGCTGCTGTGGAGCGCCGAGCGCCCGATCCTCATGCTCGGCGGCAGCCGCTGGAACGCGAACGCCATGGCCAGCGTCAAGCGCTTCGCCGAGCGGTTCGACCTGCCGGTCTGCGCCTCGTTCCGCCGCCAGATGCTGTTCCCCGAGGATCACGCCAGCTATGCCGGCGATGTCGGCTTCGGCATCAATCCGAAGCTGGTCGCCCGGCTGAAGCAGGCCGACCTCGTGATCGCGCTGGGTGGGCGGCTCAGCGAGGTGCCCTCGCAGGGCTATACGCTGTTCGACATCCCTTCCCCGGCGATGAATTTCGTCCACATCCACGCCGACCCGGAAGAGCTCGGCCGCGTCTACCAGCCGACGCTCGCCATCAACGCCTCCCCGGCCGCCTTCGCCGCCGCGCTGGAAGGCGTGCAGCCGCCGAACGCGATCGGCTGGCGAGCGTGGCGCGAGGCCGCGCGGGCCGACTATCTTGCCTGGACCGAGGAGCCGCCGGCCAATCCCGGCCCGGTGCAGATGGCGACGCTGGTGAAATGGCTGCGCGACCTGCCGGTGGACAGCACGATCTGCAACGGCGCCGGCAATTTCGCGATCTGGCTGCACCGCTTTCACCGCTTCTGCGCCTTCGGCAGCCAGCTCGCCCCGACCTCCGGCTCGATGGGCTATGGCCTGCCGGCGGCGATCGCGGCCAAGCGCACCCGGCCCGATCATCTGGCGGTGGCGGTGTGCGGTGACGGCGATTTTCTGATGACCGGCCAGGAGTTCGCGACGGCCGTGCAATATGAGGTGCCGATCCTCGCCGTGGTGGTCGACAACGGCATGTACGGCACGATCCGCATGCATCAGGAGCGGGAATATCCCACCCGCGTATTCGGCACCTCGCTGAAGAACCCGGACTTTGCCGCCTATGCCCGCGCCTTTGGCGGCTTCGGCATCACGGTGCAGCGCGACGAGGAACTGGTGCCAGCGCTGGAGGCGGCACGGGCGAGCGGCATGCCGGCGATCGTCCACATGAAGCTCGATCCGGAGGCGCTCTCGCCCACGACCTCGCTCACCGCGCTACGCGAAAAATCGCTGGCGGCGCAGGCGAAGGGATAGCAACACCGTTATCCCGGCGGGAGGCGAGGCCGGAGAGCCGGGATCGCGTACCGCGCGCGCGAAACGATCCCGGCTCGGTGCTGCGGCCCATCCGGGATGACGCCCCCGGCCTATTCCGGTGCCTTGTGGATCGGGTCGACCCAGTACACCTCTTCCGGCTGCTCCACCGGCGCGACATCGGTGAGGTTCACCACCACCGCCTCATTGTCGGAGCGCACCAGCACGCATTCCAGCGGCGCGCCCGGGTCGGCGTTGATCTCCTGATGCGGCACATAGGGCGGCACGAAGATGAAATCGCCCGGACCGGCCTCGGCGACATATTCGAGATGGTCGCCCCAGCGCATCCGCGCCTTGCCTCGCACCACATAGATCACGCTTTCCAGCGCGCCGTGGTGGTGCACGCCGGTCTTGGCGTCGGGCTGGATGGTGACGGTGCCGGCCCATATCTTCTGCGCGCCGACGCGGGCATGGTTGATCGCTGCCTGACGGAACATGCCCGGCGTCTGCGCGGTGTTCGCATCCAGCTGGTCGCCCTTGATGACGCGCACGCCGTCATGCTTCCAGCGCTCGCCGTCGTGGGAATGGTGGTGCGGCGTGTCGTCGGTCATCGCGTCCTCCCCGTTTTTCCCGAGGTTAGGCCGCGTCGGGTCTCCATGGAAGCTCCCGCGACGGTCAGGCCGCCGCGGGATTGTCCATCACGCCGCGTCCGAAGACGGGGCGGCCTTGGCCAATTCGCCCGAGAGCGCGCGGGCGATGAGGGCGCGGGTCTCGGGAATGCCGTAGGCCGCGACGAAGGAGCCAAAGCGCGGGCCTTCCTTCTCGCCGAGCAGCGTGCGGTACAGCATCTCGAACCACGCCCGCGAGACCCCCGGACCACCGGTCGGCGACTTCGCCTTGAGGTTCTGATACTCGGGATGCACGCGCGCGACGTCGAGGATCACATTCTGGATCTCCGCATCGTCCACGGCCCCGAGCCCGGCCAGCGCCGCATCCAGTTCGCCGAGCACCTGCGCCTCGAACGGCGTCGGCGCGTCGAACTGACGATAGGGCTTCACGCGATCGATGAAGTAGCGCACCGCATAACCGGCGAGCTGGTCCATGGTCGGGTTGCTTTGCGGCGACGTACCGGGCGCGTAACGCTCGATGAAGCGCCACAGCACCGCCTTGTCCTCGGCATTGGAGGCGGAAGCCAGCTTGAGCAGCAGGCCAAAGCTGATCGGCAGCTCGATCTGCGGCGGGTTGCCGGCGTGGATATGCCATACCGGATTGCCGAGCCGGGTCTTCCAGTCCTGCGAGGGGTAGCGGGCGAGGAAGTTGAAATACTCGTCCACCGCCTTCGGGATCACGTCGAAATGCAGCTTCTTGGCCGAGCGCGGCGACTGGAACATGTACAGCGCCAGGCTCTCCGGGCTGGCATAGGTCAGCCAGTCGTCGATGGTGATGCCGTTGCCCTTCGACTTCGAGATCTTCTGGCCGACCTCGTCGAGGAACAGCTCGTAGACATAATGCTCCGGCGCCAGCCCGCCGAGAATGTTGCAGATGGCGTCATAGACCGGGGCGTTGGTCTGGTGATCCTTGCCGAACATCTCGAAATCGACGTCGAGCGCCGCCCAGCGGGCGCCGAAATCCGGCTTCCACTGCAGCTTCACATGGCCGCCGGTCACGGGCACGGTCTTGTCCACCCCGTCCTCGTCGGTGAAGGTGATGGTACCGGCCTTGGCATCCACGTTCTTCAGCGGCACGTAGAGCACGCGCCCCGAGGTCGGCGAGATCGGCAGGAACGGCGAATAGGTCGCCTGCCGCTCTTCGCCGAGCGTCGGCAGCATCACGCCCATGATCTCGTCGTACTTCTCCGCCGCCTTCAGCAGCACCGCGTCGAGCTTGCCGGAAGCGTAATACTCGGTGGCGCTGGCGAATTCGTAGTCGAAGCCGAACGTATCGAGGAAGCGGCGCAGCATGGCGTTGTTATGGTCGCCGAAGCTGGCATAGCCACCGCCGAACGGGTTGGGCACCTTGGTCAGCGGCAGTTGCAGATAGGGCTTCAGCGCCGCCGGGTCCGGCACGTTGTCCGGCACCTTGCGCATGCCGTCCATGTCGTCGGAGAAGCACAGCAGCCGGGTCGGAATCTTGCCATCGGTCAGCACATGGAAGGCGTGGCGCACCATGGTGGTGCGCGCCACTTCGCCGAAGGTGCCGATATGGGGCAGGCCCGAGGGGCCGTAGCCGGTCTCGAACAGCACTTCCGCCTTGGGTTTCCGCTTCAGGCGCTCGACGATCTTGCGGGCTTCCTCGAACGGCCAGGCGCCGGCGGTCTCCGCCTGCGCGCGCAGTTCGTTTGCAACATCCTCGACCGGAGCGGTCGCCGTCATGACAGGCTCTCCTGAAACGTTTTCACGCGCGGGCGGCTCGGCGCCCGCGCCCAAGGCGACATGCTCTAGAGCAAGTTGGCGCAAAACTGAACGCCTTTTCCGCGCGGAGCCACCGTGTGGGGGCGGCGGCCGCACGTGCCGGCCTGCCGTCAGGCCCCGCTCAATTGCAGCGGCGCCGGGTCGGATGCCCAGCGCTTGAAGTCCGCGCCGCTCGGGCTCTGGAACACCGAGAGCCCGAATTCCGGCAGCAGCGAGAACAGATGATCGAAGATGTCGGCCTGAATACTCTCATAGGCGGCCCAGGCGGTGGTGCTGGTGAAGCAGTAGATTTCCAGCGGCAGGCCCTCGGGGCTCGGCGGCAACTGCCGCACCAGCAGGGTCATGTTCTGGTGAAGCTGCGGGTGGGAGCGCAGATAGGCCTCGACATAGGCCCGGAACGTGCCGGCATTGGTGATGCGGCGCATATTGGCGCGGATGGTGCTGCGCTCGCCAAGCTGGCTGTTCCATTCCTTCAGCTCGCGCTGCTTGCGCTCCAGATAGGCTTCCAGATGGCGGAAGCGGCTGAGCCGGGCGATTTCCTCGTCGTTCAGGAAGCGGATGCTGGTCTGGTCGAGATAGATCGAGCGCTTGATGCGCCGTCCGCCCGCCTCCTGCATGCCGCGCCAGTTGCGGAAGGAATCCGACACCAGCTTGCGGATCGGGATGGTGGTGATGGTCTTGTCCCAGTTCTGCACCCGCACCGTATGCAGGGCGATCTCCACCACGTCGCCATCGGCGTTGAGGCTCGGCATCTCGATCCAGTCGCCCACCCGCACCATGTCGGTGGACGAAATCTGGATCGAGGCGACGAGGGAGAGCAGCGTGTCCTGGAACACCAGAATGAGCACCGCCGCCATGGCGCCGAGCCCGGACAGCAGGATCAGCGGCGACTGGTCGATCAGCGTCGCGATGATCAGGATCGCCGCGAAAATATAGATGCCGATCTTGAGGATCTGGATGTAGCTGCGGATCGGCCGCAGCCGGGCGTCGGGTCGCCGGTGATAAAGCGTGTCCGCGATGCTCAGCGCCGAGGCCAGCGCCATCGCCAGCGTCAGGATGACAAAGGCGCGCGCGACGTTCTTGACGACGGTGACCACGGCGAATGGCAGGTCCGGCACCATCGAGATGCCCGCCGCGATCACCACCGCGGGCATGATGTTGGCGAGCCGCTCAATGACGCTATGACGCCGGATCTCGGCGTCCCTGCGGAAGATCGTTCGGCCCAGAAGACGATCGACGATACGCAGAAGTATCTTCTTCACCACGAAATTCGCGAACGAGGCAATGAGGATCAGCACCGTCAGTGCAAGGATCGTGTAGAGCCACTGATGCTCGAAGAGGAACCTCTGAACCGTCTCCATCATAAGGTATGTCGTCTCCTGAACTGGCCTTGCGCGTCGGGAGTGACGCCGCATAATACCTTATAGACCAATCCGGCACGACAATTGAACCTCGCGGGCTCACAAAACGCAGGAGCGGCTCGATCGAGCCGCCGGCAACCGGTTCATCGTCAATAGACGCTGATCGGAAACCAGCGCAGATAGAGGTCGGTATAGACGCCCTCTTCCCAGAGCTGGGCGAACGCGTAGTTCAGCGACTGGCGCAGGGCGTCGTTGCCCTTCTTCACCGCCACGCCCATGCCCTCGCCGAAATAGCGGCTCTCGGTGAACGGGCCGCCGATGAAGGCGCAGCAATTCTCCGACGAGGTACCGTTCAGCCAGAGCGCGAGCTGCACGCCATCACCGAAAACGAGGTCGATCTCGCCCTTCTTCAGCGCCTCGCGCGCGGCTTCGGAAGTCGGGAACGGGCGCACCACCGCCTCGAAGAACTGGTCGCGCAGGAAGGCTTCATGAGCGGTGCCCCCGACCACGCCGATGTTGAGCCCCGCAAGATCGGGCGGGGCTACGCCTTTGAAGGCTTGCACCTTTCGCCCCACGAAGCGCGCCGGCGAGCGGAAATAGCGATCAGTGAAATCCAGCGCCTCGCGGCTGGTGGCGGTGATGGCGATGCCGGCGATCGCCGCGTCCGCCGCCCCGGAATCCAGCGCGGCGACCAACTGGTCGAACGGCATCACCTCCAGCGTGCAGCTGATCGCCAGCTCGACGCAGATGGCGCGGGCGATGTCGACATTGAACCCCACCGGCCGCCCGCCTTCGCCGCGAAAGCTGAAGGGCGGGTAGTCCTCGGTGGTCACGAAGCGGATTTGGGTCGGCAGCCGGGTGACATCCGGCCGCTCCGGCCGGCGCTTGGGGTCCCAGAAGCCGGGCACGAACACCGGCGGGGCCGCCTGCGCAGAAGGGGCGGAAGGGACCTCAGGAGCGGCGGCGGGCTGCTGGGCGTATGCCGAAGGGGACGAACTGTACAAAATTAGCGCGATAAAAATACAACGCCACAGTTGTTTTAATACAATAGACCGCACCTGACGCCTCTCCGCGTGGCAACTGAGATTGCCGCGCTGCCGTTGTAACGCTTCAATCGCGGCGATGCGAGGGGCGTGCGGGGCGGCGCAATAATGAAGCGCACAGGCTTGGAGTGCCCGGGCGCGGAGCGCATCGATTTCGGGGGGGCGGAGCTGGGCGGCCCGCATTCCCGGCCCGCTACCCCCGCCGATGCGCCGGCCGAAATCGCCGGTTTGGCCGGTTCGCGAGCGCATTACATCCTCGTCCAAGCCACCGACCGCGCCGGGCGCCTCGGCGTCGGCGCGGACGAGGTGCTGCTCGCCGCCAGCCTCTCCACGTCCGACGAGCTGGCCCGCGGCGCCGCGCGGCAGGCCGAGGTCGATTTCCTGCCGCTGGAAGAGGCGCCGGCCTCCCCGGCTCGGCGGATAGCTTCGCGCACCGTTCTCGACATGCTGCGCTCCGGCACCGCCCGCCTGCCGGACGGCCGCATCGTCGTCGCCGCGCGCGGCCTTCGGCTGCGAGCGTTGATGGACAAGCTGGCGGAGCGGCCGGAACTGGCGGCAAGGCTGTGTCTGACCACGCCCGAACGCTTCATCGGTCATGTCAGGGCGCGCTTCGCCACGGAACTCGCCGGGCACGCCGCCTTCCGCCTGTGGCAAGACTTTCCCGCGCTGTCGGCCCGCACGCTCGGCGCGTCACGCTATCTGCTGGCGGGACTCGCGTTGCTCCTGGTGATGCTGCCCGTCGCCATGCATTTCCTGCCCTCGGCCGCAATGGTGGCGGTGGCGCTGGTGCTCGCGGCGCTGGTGCTGGGCTGGTCGGGTCTGCGGATCGCGGCCTGCACTTATGTGCCGGACCCCGATCCGCCGCCGATGCGCGACGAGCGCGCCCTGCCGCGCTACAGCCTGCTCGTGCCGCTGTACCGCGAGGCGCGGGTCGTGCCCCAACTCGTGGACGCGCTGGAGGCGCTCGACTATCCGCCCGAGAAGCTGCAGGTGCTGCTCGTGGTCGAGGCGGACGATCGCGAGACCGCCGCCGCGCTGGCCGCGCATCTGCGCCGGCCCGGCTTCGACATCATCGTCGCGCCGACGCTCGGCCCGCGCACCAAGCCCAAGGCGCTCAACGCCGCGTTGGCCTTCGCCACCGGCGACATCGTGGGCATTTTCGACGCCGAGGACATTCCAGAGCCGCAGCAGCTCCGCCGCGTCTGCACCGCGTTTCGGCGCGGGGGGCCGAACCTCGCCTGCGTCCAGGCGCGCCTCACCATCGACAACCTTGCGGACTCATGGATCACGCGGCAGTTCGCGGCCGAATACGCCGCCCATTTCGACGTGGTGCTGCCCATGCTCTCCGGCTACAACCTGCCGCTGCCGCTCGGCGGCACCTCGAACCATTTTCTCCGCGCGGCGCTGGAGCGCATAGGGGGATGGGATCCCTATAACGTCACGGAGGACGCCGATCTTGGCGTGCGCCTCGCCCGTCACGACTGGCGGACTATGGTGATCGCCTCGACCACCGACGAGGAAGCCCCACGCCGTGCCCGCGCCTGGCTGCGGCAGCGCTCGCGCTGGTACAAAGGCTGGATGCAGACGCTGCTGGTGCACGGCCGCCAACCGCTCCAGCTGGTGCGGCAGACCGGGATCGGCGGCGCGCTCGCCCTCGCCTTCATGCTCGGCGGCGGCCTTGTGTTAACCGAAGGATCAGATGTCAGCAGGGGCTTTGGCGGGATTAGGCGAGAAGAGGCGGGATCGAGCGGTTGAAAGCGTTATCCGGCGGGCGTTTGCGGGCGGCGGCGCGAAGGCTGTCCCCGGTGCAGAGCGCGAAGGATCAGATGTCAGTGATCCGGGCAGTTGCCGAGCCGCGAAGGATCAGATGTCAGTGATCCGGGCAGTTGCCGAGCCGCGAAGGATCGGATGTCAGCATTAGGCGTCCGGCTTGCGAACGATGACGCGCCAACGCTCACCGGGATCGAGACGCAGAACGTAGATCCAGCCCCCCAAACGTCCCTCCGCGCGAGCCTTATCCCGGACGAGCTGCGCCGAGAGCGTCTGGGCAAAGGTAGCCCGCGCAGCATCGCTGTGATCCGGCGAAAACATGCCCAAGGTGGCCAGCAGGATCGACGCGAATTCGATGTTCGAAACCGAGAGCGGGACGCGGATTACGCTGTCGTTTAGGTTTCTTCCAGCTGCCGGTGCCGCCGTTGCAACTGAAATGCCGTGGTTTCCGACATAATTGCACGTGCGCTCATGGCAGTCGGGAGGGTTGATGCGGAAGGGGGCGCCCACCTTATCCGCAGCAGCGTTAAATCCCTTGTCGTATCGATCTACCCTGACCTCTGCGGCTTTGGCTTCCAGTGGAAGCAGCAAGGTGATAAGTAAAGTCCAACGTTTCAAAGTTCTCGCTCCCCCCAACGCACCCGGCCGACGATACAAAATATCTCTCCCGGCGGAACGGTGCGCTCGGGAAATGCCTCTTTGTTGTCCGACATCATAATGATTGCACCGGGCTCCCGGCGCAATCGCTTCACATAGGCTTCATCACCTATCGTGAACACGTAAATTGAACCGTCGCGAATGCGTCCGCGAGCTTCCGGTGAGACATCAATGATCATGGGGTCGCCATGGCAGATAGTCGGAGCCATGCTGTCGCCATCTGCCTCAACATAGCGCGCGTAATCCGGGCGCAAATTGAGCCGTTGCAAGACTTCTGCCCGAACGGCCACCTTCTTTCCCGTAGCCTCAAGGATTGTACGGCCATTTCCCGCGGAGGCCCGAAAGGAAAGCCTCTCGACGTCGGGAACATGCGTCGCTAACGGTTCCTGGGCTCCATGCGTGAGACCCGTCAAGAACCAGGTCGGATCGCACCCCAGCTCAGCGAGCTTCCGAACAAAGCCGATCTTCGGCGGCGAGTTTCCGAGCTCATAGTCCTGATAGGTACGGAAAGCCGTGCCCGTCAGCTCGGCGAGCTGCTTTTGCTCCAAACCGAGTGATTCGCGGAATTCTTTCAGCCTTTCGCGAAGTTCGACATCCAGGCCGCTCGCTTTGCGAACAATTTTCGCAGTCATCGAACCACGCTCCGCGGACGCGAATTAGCGTGCTCAATCAACAATATGAACGAATTTTCGTGCCTAAAGCGATCGCGCGCCTTTGCGAAGCACGAAAACGCCGTTTCCGTGCACGAAAATCCGTGTATGAATGATTGCCATGGCAATCGCACGTTCAACCTCTGACATCCCAAAAAATCCCGCCGAGCGGCGGGAGTGGATCCGCATGCGCCTTCGTCTCGCCGGTCACACCTGGCGCAGCTTAGCGCGGCAGATCGGCGTGTCTCATCAAGCCATTCAGCAGACCGCGAGCGGCCGCTCCTCCATCCCGATCGAGGAGGCGCTCGCACGGACGCTCGGCTTCACCGCGCAGGAGCTCTTTCCCGAGCACTGGTCGACCGACGGAGCACGAATCCCCGTCGAAAGGCCCGCGTTCTGGCGAGCCAAAAATAACGTTTTGCAGCCCCCCGTCCATGTCCAAAAGCGCGAGGTCGCCTGACATGACACTCAATCCGCGCCTACGCACACGCCGCCACAGCCGTCGCCGTACCTCGGTAGGTGACGCGATCTCCCAAGTGCTGGTCGTCGCCGCGCTGGTGATCGGGTTGGCGACCGTTATGGCCGACCTCTGCCGGCACGGAATCGGGTGGTGAGCATGATGTACGTCATCGGTCGCTTTGAGCCCGAACACCGCTCCGGCTGCATCTACTGGAGCGGGTCGGTGACCATCGATCCCGGCCCGGCCGACAGCGCCACCATGCTTATTGGTGAAGCTGTCACGCGCCACAACGTGCTCGTGATCGGCGATGCCGATGTCGCGGCGGGCCTCGCGCTCTGGCTCAACACGTCGCCAGCACTCACGCGCCATCCGGGCGTGCCGCTCTGGCGCGCCATGCCGCTTCCAGAAGAGTTCGGGATGGCTGCGCGTGAGGGAAGTCGCTGATATGCGCGTTGTCCTTGCCCAGCAGATCGAGGAAGTCGGCACCACGCTCGAAGAGCGGCGCGTCGAGTACAGCAGCAAGATCGCACGCCGGCAGCTCGGCGTTTCGCTTGCCGATTTCCGCGTGCGCCGCCTCACGGCCGCGCAACGGACGCTCGAATGGCTCCAGCGCAACGAGATGCTGATCCGCCAGCGGTGCCCCGAACTGTTCGGAGGCGAGGAATGAACCGCCGCCGCGACACCCGGACCCTTGACCTGTTCGCCGACTGGACGCCGCCGGCGGTCACCGACCGGCCGGACGAACGCGTGCTGTGCGCCCGCACCCTGCGCGAGCGCATCGCGCTGGCGGTCGCCGAGGTGCTGGACGGCTGCAAAGAAAAGTCGCGCGAACAGATCGCCGAGGAAATGACCGAGTACCTCGGCGGCGAGGCGGTCTCCAAAGCCATGCTCGACAATTACGCCTCTCAGGCCAAGGACGAACACACCATTTCCTACGGCCGCCTCGTCGCGTTGTGTGCGGTCACCGGCGACCATCGTCCGCTCCAGCTCGCCCTCGATCCGCTCGACCGGGTCAGCATCGAGACGCGCTATGTCGGCGCCATTCAGGAGGCCATGGCGCGCGAGCAGATGGAGCGCCTTGACCGCATTGCCCGCGCCGGGCGCCGCCAATGGCGGGGTGTGCGCTGATGCGGGAGCTGTCGATCGGCGAGATCGCCGACATCCTCAGTTTGACCAAGCGTGCGACCGAAATGCGCGCAACCCGGGAAAGCTGGCGCTATCGCGTTGGCACTGGCACCGGCCGGCCTCGCTTCTACGACCTCGCTGATCTGCCCCAGGATGTTCGTATCGCCTGTGCGTCGGCGCAGCTTTCGGCGATCGACGTCCCGCTGCCGGTGGCTCAAGCCGCCGAGGCCGAGCCGGAAGCCGAACGGCTCTCCAGCGCGGCCGCCGAGGCGCGGGACGCACGGCTGGCCATCATGGTGGCGCTTGACCGTTTCACCCGAGAGGGAGGGTTGTCGCGCGCCCGCGCCGACGCGCTGTTCTGCAAAGGCTATGAGGCGGGCTCGATCGAGATCGCGGAATGGGTCCGCGCGTCCGTCCGCTCCATCACGCCGCGCACGCTTTTCCGCTGGCGCGCCGCCCGAAAGGCCGGAGAGACGCACCGCCTCGGCGTCGACAAAGGCGCCGCCCGTCGCGGCCGTGGCGCGCTCGACGTGGCGAATGACGGCGATGTCAGGGCGGTGATCCTCGCCCATATGGCGCAGAACCCGTTCCTCTCGGCCGACCATATCCGCACCGTGGTGAAGGACCGCTTCGGCGAGGTGCTCGATATCGGCGACGACGTGGTGCCGTTGCCGTCCGTTCGCACCTTTCAAATCGCTTTGAAGACGTGGCGCCGGACCTACGCCGCCGAGTTGATGGCGCTGACCAATCCCGACGCGTTCAAGGACCGCCTGCGCGTTTCGGGGCGCACTGCGCATCTTGTGAGCCGCTGCAACGAACTCTGGGCGATCGACGCGTCGCCGGCCGATGTACTCACCAAAGATGGCCGCTACAGCATCTATGTCGCGATCGACGTGTTCTCGCGCCGCCTGATGATCCATGTGACCAAGACGCCCCGCTCGGCAGCGGTGTGCATGCTCATGCGCCGCGCCATCATCGCCTGGGGCGTGCCCGAGCGGGTGAAAACCGACAACGGCTCGGACTTCGTGGCGAAGGCCACCCAGCGCGTCATGGCCGGCCTCGGCATCGAGGTCGAGCTCTCCGCTCCCTTTTCGCCCTGGCAGAAGGGCACGATCGAGCGGGCCATCGGCACGGTGCAGCGCGACCTGATGCGCACGCTGCCGGGCTTCATCGGTCATTCGGTATCCGACCGCAAGGCGATCGAGGGGCGCCGCGCCTTCGCCCAACGCCTCGGCTGCGACCCGGACAAGGCGTTCGTGGTCGACCTGACGCCGGACGAGCTCCAGGACTACGCCACCCGTTGGGCCGAGGATCGCTATGCGCATCGGCCGCACAGCGGCCTCGGCGGTCAAACCCCCTTTGCCGTCGTCAGCGCCGACCGCACCACGGTTCGTCGGCCGGATATCCGCGCGCTCGACATGCTGCTGGCGCCCATCGCCGGCTCCAACGGCATCCGCGTGGTCGGCAAGGAAGGCGTCCAGATCGACTACACCAAGTACGTCGTCGCGGCGGTGCCTGTCGGCACCGAAGTGCTGGTGCGCATGGACCCGGCAAACTTGGGGCGAGCCTTCCTGTTCGATACGGCTGGAGAGGCCTATCTCGGCGAGGCGATCGCCCCCGAGCTCGCCGGCATTGACCCGGCCGAGGCGGTCCGCCGCGCTCAGGCCGAGCAGAAGGTGCTGATCGCGGAGCGCACCAAAGAGCTGCGCAAAATCAAGATCAAGCCGCGCGACGTTGCAGATGCGATCCGCCGCGAGGCGTCCGGCCATGCGGCGACGCTGCTGTCCTTCCCGAAACGCGAAGCCGCCTACACCACGCCGGCACTTGACGCCGCCGCCGAGGCGATGGCTCCGCCGGCGCCGCCCGCGCCGATGCCGATTGAGATCCGCGAGCTCCAGCAGCGCCTGCTGGCCGAGGAAAACGTCACCCCGATCCGCCGCGAAGAAAACCCGCATGACCGCTGGAAGCGCGCCGTGGCCATCGCCGAGCGCATGGGCGCCGGTCAGCCGGTCGCGCCGGCCGATGTGCTTTGGCTGGGCGGCTACCGCGAGGGTTCGGAATTCAGGGGGTTCGCCCTGACCTATGGCGACCCGCTGGAAAAAGAAAACCCGGCCGAAGCCGGGATTTGAAAGTCAAATTAAGGAGAAGGCAGAATGACGACGAGCATGGGGCAGGTCAAGGGGCCGATTGCACTCAAGAATGTCGCCAGCTTCATGGCTTTGACCTCGAAGCTGATCGATCGGAAGCCGCACCTTCCGGGCATCGGTGTCTGCCACGGGCCATCGGGCTACGGGAAAACCTATGCCTCGATCTTCGCTCAGAACCGGACGCGCGCGGTGCGTGTAGAGGTTGGCGAGAGCTGGACGCGCTCGACGCTGCTGCGCGCGATCATGTTCGAGCTCGGTATCGAGCCTCGTGGAACTGTCGCCACCATGGCGGAAAAGGTGAAGGGCGAGCTCGGCAGCGACCCGCGCCGACCGTTGATCATCGACGAGGCCGACAAGCTGGTCGACAAGGGCTTTATCGAGCTGGTACGCGAGATTCAGGAGCATTCCGGCGCGCCGGTCATCCTGATCGGCGAGGAGAAGCTTGCCTCCAAGATCGAGCGCGTTGAACGCGTGGCGAACCGCGTCCTCGACTGGATGCCGGCTCAGGCATGCGACATCGAGGATACGGCCGCGCTGGCCGCAGCTTTCTGTGCCGGGCTCACGATCGAGCCCGCTCTGCTTGACGAAATCCGCCGGCAGAGCGCCGGGCGCGCCCGGCGTATCGTGGTCAACCTAGACGCGGTGACCGAGATCGCGCGCAATCGCGGCATCACTCATGTCGACCGGGTAGCTTGGGGGCGCCGTGACTATTACACGGCCAAGGCGCCTCGGGTGCGCGAAGCCAAAGACTTGGCGGTGGCGTGATGACCGGGCGCCGCTCCATGCCGGAGCTTCATCAAATCCGCCTCTCGATCCCGCTTGGCTTCGAGGATTACTGGTCGATCATCCGCGACCTCGACACGGCCGGCCCGTGGACGATCGCGATGATCGTCCAGCAGACCCGCACGCATCACGAGGTCGTCGGCCGCTATGTGCGCCGGCTCCGAAAGGGTGGTTTTGCCGAGGTCGTCGGTCATATCGACCGCGGCGGAATGCCCGCTGTCCCTCAGTATCGCCTGACCTCGCGTCCCTCGGCTGCCCCGCGCCTGCGCGAGGATGGCTCGCAGTGCCCACCGACCCAGCAGGAGCAGATGTGGGTGGCGATGCGCAACCTCGCGCAGTTCGACGCGCGGGAGCTCGCTTACGCCGCGAGCACCGACGTGGTGCGGGTTAACCTCGCTGCCGCGAAGAGCTACGTCGCCCGGCTCAATGCGGCCGGCTACCTGATCGAGGTTCGCCCGAGCAACGGCCGCACGCTGGCGCTCTGGCGGCTGAAGCCCGCCATGAACACCGGGCCGGCGGCGCCAAAGGTCATGCACACGCGCCTCGTGTGGGACCCGATCCGGGTCAGCCAGTTGATGGGGCTCGCCCTCCCCATGCTTTCCATGGGCAGCGGCTTCGTGGCGAGCGTGCTCGGATCCTACGTCGTCGAGCGGGTGACCGATCTCTCTGAATTCGACGGCCAGATGATCGGCTTCGATGTCGAGCTGAGGACCACATGAGCACGGTGGACCGCATCTATCGCGTGGCGAGCGACGGCGAGCGCCTGGACCGCATCGCCCGTGACCAGCTGGGGACTGAGAAGGGTGGCACGGTCGAGGCGATCCTCGATCTCAATCCCGGCCTTGCGGCGAAGGGGCCATTCTTTGCCGCCGGCACCCGCATCAAGTTGCCGCCCCGCGCCGCGGCCGAACCAAAGCGCGCCAGCGTGCCGCGTATCTGGGGCGATTGATGCGCACGCCGATTTTCCAGCTGTTCAAAGGCGGGCAGAATCTCATGTCCTCGATGGCGCCCTATTTCCTGGGCGCCTCGCTCACCGACGAGGTGGGATGGAAGAACGACGAGCTCGCCGTCACGCTGAACGACTATCTGCGCCAGCTGCCGCTGCCGAAGAAAGACGATCTGATCTTCCCTTACGCCGGCTATGCGGAGACCGGCGTCTTTCCGCTCGGCGCGTTCAAGGTGCAGGGCTGGCAAACCGGCTGGCAGCCGGGCGCTGTCGAGGCCATGACGATGACGGCCCGCGCCGCGACCTATACCGGGCCGGTGAAGGCCGGCGGGGCGCAGCATTGGGATGACACCACGCTCGGCGCGATCCTGTCAGATACCGCCCGCGCTGCCGGTCTGACGCTGGCGGTCGACCCGGCGCTGGCGGATATCACCATCCCTTACGCGCTGCGATGGGAGTCCAGCCCGATCGATTTCGCAATGCGGCTCGCCGCCGAATATGGCGGCGTCGGCAAGCCCGCCGGCGAGCGGCTCTCGGTCGTGCGCCAGGGCGCCGGAACTGACGCGAAGGGCGCATCGCTACCCCTCATTCGCGTGAGCCGGCTCGGCAGCGGCGGTTGGAATATCGAGGGCGAGCCGCGACCGCAGCAAGGCACCGTGGCGGCCAGTTGGCACGATGCCGGCGGCGGGCGGCGCGAAAGCGCGCAGCAGGCGACGGGACGCCGGGGGCCGATGCATAGCGTGATGCACCCTCGCGCCTCGCAAACCGAAGCGGCGGCAGCGGCAGCGGCGCGGGCGCGGGAGCTCAACATGCTCACCGGCAGCGGCTTCTTCGTCACCGAGTTCGATCCGGCCTTCTCTGCCGGCGCCATGGTGGAAGCGAGCGGGTTCGGCGACGGGGTCGACGGGAGCTGGCCAAGCGAGCGGATTTCGACCGAATGGCGCAAGGGCGACGCGGTGATGAGCACGATCGACGTGACGCAGAAGCCCGAGGGCGGAGAGGAGGGAGACGAGTGACGGGGTCCGGCTTTCACCGGCGCCGCGAGCAGTGCACAGACATGACCGCCACCCCGTGCCGCGTGGTTGGGCGGCGAGTTTAATACCCTGACGGCTATTGTTATCGAGTTTTTCCGGAAGGTGGAGAGGCTCGCGCGCGGCATAGACGTCACTGCCAAGCTTGATCAATGGTCATAACGATCTGCGCGTCTTGGTCCCGTCATGCAGCGATACCTCTCCAAACCTCCAGCTTGGGGGGGGAAACGACACCGGGTCCGAAGATCATAACTTCTGAACCTTCGTATCGTGCACGGGCGGACCAACTGAGTGCGAATTGTTCCTTCCTATAAGAATCATACAGCTCAAGAATGGCTGGGACATGATCATATGACATGATCCATTTTTGACGAATATTGCTCACAATTTTTGCAATAGATATGTGATCAGATTCTTTATAATGATTCTGATATAATTTTTTACCTTTTGTGTAATATGGAGGATCAAGATATATAAGCGATCTTTTTGGAATTTTTTTCAGAGTACTAGTAATAAAATATGATGCATCTTGGTTGTATAGGTGTATCCGACTTTTATAGTCAGCTATTTTTTCGATTCGGGAAATTAGGTCATCTTTTTTATATCTAGCGTCAATTTTCCACATGCCGCTTTGATCGTTTCCACCAATAGCGCCGCCCGAAATGATGCCAGATCGGTTGGTGCGGTTGAGGAAGAACGTAGAAAATCCAAGCTCCAGAACTCCGGCATCTTGGTCTCTTTGGATGAGTTTCTGCCGGGCTCTCTCGTCCAACGTGACCGGACGATCTCGGATAAGCTTACATAGATCATCGTTATGATCTAGTGCGGCCTTCCAGAAGGCATGGACGGATCGATTTAAGTCGTTAATGTGGATGTCCTGAACATATTCTAAATATAGCAACGTTAGTGCGATGCCTGCTCCGCCGGCGTAGGGCTCTACGTAGTGGCCACCAACGAGGTCGTTCAGTCTCAGGATTTCAACTGCATATTGTGCCAAGCGCGCTTTGCCGCCCGGATATCTCAAAGGCGTGTTGAACTGCATCGCTGCCCCTCAGGAATATGTGACAGTTTACAGGGGAAGGCGGATGCTGGCCAGCACGAGAGCGCCACTATATGCTCTCATGAATGCGTTTTAGGAGCGGATGCCAGCGCTGCCATGCCATCTTCAGCTCCTGCGCGTTCAGTAAGTGATTTCGGTCGTGCATCGCACGATGAAGGGAGCGCACCGAATGCATATGTCCAAAATCCTCCGATATCCCATTTTGGGCGTCACGGAGATCAGGCTCGTCCTTATTTGGGTCGACCCGCGCGAGCACCTTGCGAACTTTAACTTCCAAGCCAGTACCTATCGCACTCCAACCAGGCCCTGAAGGCCTCACGTTGTGATGCTCCAGGTATGCTTCGCACGAGAGTTCCAAAAAAACGCGCAATAACATAGCGGCGGCATTCGGTCTCTCTTCAACTTTAATCTGTTTGCATTCCTTATAGAGGCCCGGCAACCGCACGCCTTTGACATGCAGGGCATATTCACCTTCGGTGGGCGCCAACGTAGCGCGGCTCAGAGGATCGCGATGAGATGACCGACGAGAGGATTTTGCGCTATCTGCGCGAGCGTCAGCTGTTTTGCTTCGCGTGGTAGCTGATGTGTCGCCGCCCTCGGATACATGACCGCCGCCTGAATCGTCGGCTTCTGTCTTCTCGTCCCGGAGCGCTCCTTCTTCGAACTCCTCACCGCTGTCGCGGTCCTCTCGGTGAAAGGGCGCGAGCAACTTTTCGAGGGTGGTCAGTCGTTCCTCTTCCGACTTTATCTTGTTCACTGAAACAGCCGCACCGGCGAGCACTGCCTTCAGGATCTGTGCTCCCCGCTGGCCGTCAGCGCCAAATTCGACCGTATAAGGATGAGTGGCTCGTATTTTGATGCCGTAGTCCCCGGCTTTTGATCGAGAGAATGTACTCAGGAGGCGGTCTGCATTCGTCGTGCGCTCATAAAGTCCCAAATGTTCGGCGAAAGATTCGATCGTACCTGAAGTAATATGCTCCATTACAACCATGGATAAATTGCGTCGAACCTTCTTATGCTTGTTGGCTCGGTCCTGCGCAAACGGGTCCCAAGCTTCTAATCCCTTTCCATCTTGATCATTTGTGTGGCGACGATACACATCGGGGCGAGCGGCCTCCGTCGATGGATAGAGTACGGCGCGCACCTGAGTGATCTTTCTTTTCTTGTAATCGACCGAAAGCTCTCGAAAGCGCCTCGCCCATTCGGTTCCCTCAGCGAGCGCCGGGTGTCCCAATATCTTGAGAGCAGTAATTCGGCGGTTTCCCTCGCAAACAACGTATTTACCTAGAAATTCAGGCCTCGGATCTGGTGCAACCCAGATGAACTCACCCCGGCTTAGGCCGAACTCAACAATTTCCTCGGCCAATGCAACAAGTTTCTTGCCTTGCTTTCTAAGCATTGCTTTGATAGCAGATGGTTGATCGAGGTTCGGCTCCATTCTGAAGTTGTCCTCATCAACCAAAAGGTTAACGACGCGAAACACCTTTACGTCGGCCACACTGACAGTGCGTCGCGTGCTGCTCACCGCCTGATCTGCCACTGAATCGGCTCCTGAATGTTTATCGCTAGGTATAGACAACCCAGCGATGAGTCAAAATTTGAAGCGCCGACCGCATGCCGCGAGCGGCTTCCCAGGAATCACACAGCGTTCTGATCTAACGGTCGTATGACCACGCCTGAGCCCCATCGCACGCTGACATTTGATCCTGCGCGGACTGACATATGATCTTGCGCGCTACATCATCGTGGCGCCGCAGCGCTGGGAGAAGACCGAGCACGGCCTCGCCCGCACGTCGCGGCGCGCGCGCATCCGAACCGGACGGCTGACGGTCCGCCGGCTCACAAATAGCGGCGCAAATCCTCGGCGACGGCCTCGGACGGGCGCTTAAGGTTGAACGGCGCGATGAACTCGCCATCCTTGCCCATCAGATAGATGATCGCGGTGTGGTCCATCGTGTAGTCACCACCCTGGGTCGGCACCTTCTTGGCATAGACGCGATAGGCCTTTGCGACGGCGGCCACCTGCTCGGGCGTCCCGGATAGGCCCTGAATGCTGGGGTGAAAGCTGCCGAGATAGGATTTCATCACCTCCGGCGTATCCCGCTCCGGGTCCACCGTGATGAACAGGCCGGTGATCTTGCGCGCATCCGGCCCCAGCGCCTCGAAGGCCTGCGACATCTCGAACAGGCTGGTCGGGCACACGTCGGGGCAATGAGTAAAGCCGAAGAACACCAGGAAGGGCTGGCCGGCGAAGGTCTCCTGCGTCACCGTCTGGCCGTCCTGATCCACCAGCTCGAAAGGCCCGCCGACCGCGGAGGGGGCGGCAACCTTGTTCGCGGGCTGCGGCAGCAGCGCAAGGGCGCCCGCCACGATGGCGGCGGCCCCCACGAGGAAGGCGGCGAACAGCAGCAGAAGACGGCCTTTGAACATGGGCACCACGGCAGATTGAGGAGGAACGGGCGGCGGCAGTCAGGCGCCGTCAGGCAGGCATCAGAAGCAATAGGCGATGCCGGCGCTCACCAAGTCGAAGAAAACGGCGGCACCGTGACGCGCCCACAGGCCGATCGCCGCAGCCAGAACCAGCACGCCGGCAGCGCCCAGAATCCAGCGGCTGGCGCGCGTGCCGGACGCTTCCGCAGGGGAACGATTCGCCTCCAATGTCGCCTCCAGCCATCGCGCGTTTGCACGATGTAAAGCCTGTTGGTTCAAAACCAAACCTCGTCTCCGATGAGGCTTGCCCGGTCCGACGAATAGTAATCAAATACGCTCAGGCCTGAACAGAGCGATAAAGCAGGCGTGAAGAGCGGGTGGGACGTGTTTCGGGCGGACTTGGCAACACCACCCGAGGCGAGCAAAGCGGGCGAGCCGGTCAACATGAGCAAGGCGGGACGTTCCGGCCGTCTGAGCGAACGCGACCCCTCGCCGGGGCGTTCGGTCGCCGTGCCGGCACGGCTGATCGGCCTCAACGCCGCGCTCGATGCCATGAGCGAAGGCTTCGCCCTGTTCGACGAGGCCGACCGGCTGGTGGTGCACAACCGCCGGCTGGAGGAACTGTTTCCGTTCCTCGGCAACATGCAGGGCCTCACCTTCGCGGAAATCGCCGCGCACGAAATGGCCAGCGTGCCGCAGAACGCCCTGGGCGGGATCGACGAGCGCCAAGCCGTGCTGTCCGAGCGGCTCCAGCGCCATGACCTTGCCGACGGCGAACCCTTCGACATTCCGCTCGCCGGCGGCGGCTTTGCGCGCGTGCGCGAGCGGCGCACCCGCGAAGGCTGGATCGTGTCCACCTGGACCGACATCAGCCAGCACAAGCTCGCCGAGCGCAAGCTGCTCGAAGCCATCGGCGGCATCAATGAAGGTTTCCTGCTGCTGGATGCCGGCGAGCGCGTCCTGCTGTTCAACCAGCGCATGGCGCAGCTTTTCGCCATGCCGGGGTCAGCCTACAAACCGGCCGGCGGCTGCCCGACCTTCTGCATCAGGCCGCGCTGAAAGGGCTGTTCGCCGAGCCGGTCAACGATCCCGAGCACCTGATCGCCTTCATGGGCGCCCGGTTCGGCGAGGCCGAGGAGCGTCGCTTCGAAATTCCGCTGAGCAACGGCGACTGGATGCTGGTGAGCCACCACCGCATGGCCGACGGCAATACGGTCGGCATCTGGACCGACGTCACCGCCCAGAAGAAGCGCGAGATAGAGCTCATCCTGCTGCGCAGCCAGCTCGAACAGCAGAGCGAAGCGCTGGCGGAATTCGCGCGGCTGATCGCCCGCCAGGCCCGTGCCGACCAGCTGACTGGCCTGCCGAACCGCTTCGCGCTGGAAGAGCGACTCGACAGCGTGCTGCGCGACGGCCAGACCCGGCGAATCTGGGTCGGCTTCATCGATATCGACCATTTCAAAGGCGTCAACGACGCGCTCGGCCACGCCGCGGCCGACGATCTCCTGCGCGACGTCGCCCATTTCCTGCGCGGCCTGCTGCGGGCCGACGACATGCTGGGGCGGGTCGGGGGCGACGAATTCGTGGTGATCCTGACCGAGCTCGACGAGACTGAGGTGGTGCGCATCATGCGCCGCATCAACGCCGCCGCGCATGGCCACAGCTTTGTCGGCGGCGGGCGGAGCTTTTCACTCACGCTCAGCATCGGGCTGGTCCATGCTACGCCCGGCAGCCATAGCGTCTCCAGCCTGCTCGCCACTTCCGACACCGCCTGCCGCGTCGCCAAGGAAGCCGGCCGCGACCGGGTGCAGCTCTACGACCTCGCCGATCCGCGCGTGAACGTCACGCAGCAGCGCCTGAGCTGGGCGGAGCGCGTGCGCCTTGCGCTGGAGCACGACCGTTTCGAGCTGCACCTGCAAGCCATCGTCGACGACAGCCGCGCGGTACTCGGCTACGAGGCACTGCTGCGCATGCGCGACGAGAACGGCGCCTATTGCAGCCCGGCCCATTTCCTTCCCGCCGCGCGCCGGCTCGGGCTGATGGGCCGCATCGACCTCTGGGTGTGCCGGCGGGCCGCCGAGGTCGCGAACCGGCTGCTGGCGCGCGGCCGGCATCAATATGTCTCGGTGAACATCGGCGCCGGCACGCTGGCGGACCCCGCATTCCAGAGCAATTTCATCGGCATGCTGGAGATGACACCGGGCATCGAGCAGGCCCTGCGCGTCGAGATCACCGAGACCGAGGAGGTCGACGACCTTCAGCAGACCGTCGCCTTCCTCGATGTGCTGCGCGCACGCGGCCTGCGGCTTTATCTCGATGATTTCGGCCATGGCTACAATTCGTTCGAGACGCTCAAGCAGCTTCCTGTCGACGGCATCAAGATCGACTGGACCGTGACCCGCGACATGATGGACGACCCGATCAACGAGGCGCTGATCAAGGCGGCAATCTCCATCTCCCAGTCGCTCGCTCTCGAACTGGTGGCGGAGGGCGTGGAGCGCGAGGCGCAGCTCGACAAGCTGCGCAGCCTTGGTGCGGTGATTTATCAGGGCTTCCTGTTCCACCGGCCGGAAGCTGCCCGAAACGCGCTGGCGGCCACCGAGTAAAGCGGGCCTCTCAATAGCCGCGGGCGGGCTCGACCTCATGCAGCGGCGGCAGGCCACGGCGCACGCGCCGGATGCTCTCTGCGACGTTCTTCGCCGCTAGCGCCGGCACGGTGATGCTGGCGAGGTGCGGCGTGATCAGCACATTGTCGAGCGACCACAGCGCATGCCCGGCCGGCAGCGGCTCCTGTTCGAACACGTCGAGCGTCGCCTCGCCGATCGCGCCCGAGCGCAGCGCGGCGATCAGCGCATCCTCGTCGACCAGTGCGCCGCGCGAGCAGTTAACGAACTTGGCGCCCCTCGGCATCAACGCCAATTCCTTCGCGCCGAGCATGTGGCGCGACTGCGGAGTGAGCGGCAGCAGGCAGACCACGATCTCGCTGGTCGACAGCAGCGTCTCCAGCCCCTCGCGCCCGGTCAGCGTCTCGACGCCCTCGATGGCCTTGGGCGAGCGCGACCAGCCGGAGACAGAAAAGCCCATGGTGGCAAGCATACGCGCCGCCGCCGCGCCGAGTTCGCCGAGCCCGAGCACGCCGACCTTGATCTCGAACAGCGGCCGCGGGTGGACATAGTCCCACTCTCCGCGCCGCTTGGCGCGCTCGAACACCGGGATGTCCCGGGCATAGCGGGTGACGGCGAAGACGACATAGCTCGTCATCATCGCCACCATGCCGGGATCGGAGAGCCGGGAGAACTTCACCGGCACCAGGTCGTCGCGCCCCATCAGCGCATCGACCCCGGCGCCGAGATTGACCACCAGCTCCAGATTGGGAAACCGGGCGAAAAAGCCGTCCGGCGGCACCCAGGTGAGCGCGTAGCGGATATCGCGCGGATCGCCCACCTCGGGGTCGACGCGGAAATCGAGGTCCGGCAGCTCGGCGGTCAGCGCCTGGCGCCACGCCACCGGGTCGTCGACCGGGCTGTAGAACACCAGCGCGTCCGGGCTTGCAGCCTCGCTCATGCCGACACGCGCCCGCGCGGGCTCCACTCACAGGCTGCGCTGCTCACACCGGATACTCCCCTGCCCGCGCCGCCCCGTATCAGGGGCGGCGACTCATCTCGTCGAGCATAAGGGCAGATGTGCCGCTGGGAACCGGGCGGCCTCAGTCCGCCCAGCCTTCCAGCACGACCTTGCCGATCGAGCGCCCGCTCTCCAGCGCCGCATGGGCACGCTTGAGATTGGCGGAGTCGATGGTGCCGAAATTGGCGCCCAGCGTGGTGCGCACCGTGCCGGCATCCACCAGCTGCGCCACCTCCGTCAGCAGGTCGTGCTGCGCGCTCATGTCCGGGGTCGCAAACATCGAGCGGGTGAACATGAATTCCCAGTGAAGCGACAGGCTCTTGGGCTTGAGCGGGATGATGTCGAGACTCTTCGGATCGTCAATCAGCGCGATCCGCCCCTGCGGCCGGACCGCCTTAACGATCGCGGCCCAGTGTCGGTCGGTGGCGTTGAGGCTGAACACATAGTCAACCTCGCCGAGCCCCGCGCTTGCCAGTTCCTCGCTCAGCGGGCGGGAATGGTCGATCACGGCATGGGCGCCGAGCGCTTCCAGCCATTCCCGGCTTTCCGGCCGCGAGGCGGTGCCGATCACGGTGGCGTCGGTGAGCTGGCGCGCGAACTGCACGGCGAGCGAGCCGACACCGCCCGCCGCGCCCACGATCAGCAGCTTGCCCGCGCCGTGCTTCGGCAGTTGCAGCCGGTCGAACAGGCCCTCCCACGCGGTGATGGCGGTCAGCGGCAGCGCGGCGGCTTCGGGATAGGAGAGCGACGCGGGCTTCTTGCCGACAATGCGCTCGTCGACGATCTGGAACTGCGCGTTGGAGCCGGGGCGGTTGAGGTCGCCGGCATAGAACACGGCGTCGCCCGGCCGGAACAGGCTCACCTCGGCCCCCACCGCCTCGACCACGCCAGCCGCGTCCCAGCCGAGGATGACGGGCGCGTCTGCGGTGCCCTGCCGGCGCATGCGGACCTTGGTGTCGACCGGGTTGACCGAGATCGCCTCGACCCGCACCAGCAGATCACGCGGGCCGGGCACGGGCGTGGCGGTCTCGAAATCGAAAAGCGAGCGCGCCTCGTCGATGGCGAGGCTGTCGATATAGCCGACGGCTTTCATGGCGGAGATTCTCCGAGTTTAAGACATGTGAGCCGCACTGTCGTCATTCCGGCGAAACCCGCAAGAACGCACGAGAACGTCGCCAGGTATCCGGAATGAAACCGCCTATACGCCCCGTCCACGGCACGCGCGGGCATGATATAACGCCTCGTTCCTGTCTCGATCATGAAACGGCACGAGAACGGCGATGGCCAAACGTCACCAATATCTCCAGGGCACCGGATGCCCGGTCGAGCGGACGCTGGAGATCATCGGCGCCAAGTGGAAGGGCGCCATCCTCTATCATCTGCTCGACGGCGAACAGCGCTTCAGCGAATTGAAGCGGCGCATGGCTCGCGTCAGCCAGCGCATCCTCGCCAAGGCGCTGCGCGAGCTGGAAGCCGACGGCGTGATCGACCGCACCGTCTACCCGACCGTGCCGCCGCAGGTCGGCTACCGCCTGACGGCGGAAGGGGAAAAGCTGCGCCCCGCCCTCCTCGCCATGGCGAGCTGGGGCCGCGCGCGGGGCGCCGGGCCGGTGATGCTCGCCGCGGAATAGGTATGCATCGCCGTCATAGGTAGGTTACCTATCCCCGAAAGTCGCATCGCGACGCCTCGCGACACGGTCTAGTGCCTCCTCAAAAGCCTGATGACGTTGAGGAGCGCCCCATGTCTTCCGCCATGTACCCCGACACGTATCGCGAGCGTATTCGCCAGTCTTCGCTCTGGGAGAAGATCGTTAGCGCCGAACAAGCCGCGAGCTTGATCCAGGACGGCATGACGGTCGGCATGAGCGGCTTCACCCGCGCGGGCGAGGCCAAGGCGGTGCCGATGGCGCTGGCCCAGCGCGCACGGACCGAGCCGCTCAAGATCACGCTGATCACCGGCGCCTCGCTCGGCAACGACCTCGACAAACAGATGGCCGAGGCGCACCTCTTGTCGCGCCGCATTCCGTTCCAGTCCGATCCGGCGCTCCGCAAGGCGATCAATGCCGGTGAGGTGATGTTCATCGACCAGCACCTCTCCGAGACCGTCGAGCAGCTGCGCACCCGGCAGATCGGCCCGGTCGACATCGCGGTGATCGAGGCGGTGGCCATCACCGAGCAGGGCGGCATCATCCCCACCACCTCGGTCGGCAATTCCGCGAGCTTCGCCATCCTCGCACCCAAGGTGATCGTCGAGATCAACCTGTCGCAGCCGACCCTGCTGGAAGGGCTGCACGACATCTACATCCCGACCCAGCGTCCGGTGCGCCATCCGATTCCCATCGTCGCGCCGGAGAACCGGATCGGCCTGCCCTTCATCCCGATCGACCCGGCGAAGATCGCGGCGATCGTGATCACGACCAAGCTGGATTCCTCCTCCACCGTGCTGCCGCCGGACCCGGAGACCGCCGCCATCGCCGGCCACCTCACCGAACTGCTGAAGCACGAGGTGACGGTCGGCCGGCTCACCAACAGGCTACAGCCGCTGCAGGCCGGCATCGGCACCATCGCCAACGCGGTGATGCATGGGCTGATCGCGAGCCCGTTCCACAACCTCACCATGTATTCCGAGGTGTTGCAGGATTCGACCTTCGACCTGTTCGACGCCGGCAAGCTCGACTTTGCCTCCGGCTCCTCGATCACCCTGTCGCAGGCCAAGTATCAGGCCGTGCTGCCGGACTTCGCCCGCTACAAGCCGAAGCTGGTTCTGCGCCCGCAGGAGATTTCCAATCACCCGGAGATCATCCGCCGCCTCGGCATCATTGCGGTCAATACAGCGCTGGAGTTCGACCTCTACGGCAATATCAACTCCACCCATGTCGGCGGCACCCACATGATGAACGGCATCGGCGGCTCCGGCGACTTCGCGCGCAATGCCTATCTCTCGGTGTTCGTCACCAAGTCGATCGCCAAGGGCGGGGCGATTTCCAGCGTGGTGCCGATGGTGTCCCATGTCGACCACACCGAGCACGACGTCGATATCGTGGTGACCGAGCAGGGCCTCGCCGACCTGCGCGGCCTCGCCCCGCGCGAGCGGGCGCGCCTCGTCATCGCCAATTGCGCGCACCCGGACTACCGCGACGCGCTCACCGATTATGTCGAGCGCGCGCTGGCCCGCGGCGGGCAGACGCCGCATATCATCGAGGAAGCCTTGAGCTGGCACGCCGCCCTGCGCGAAACCGGCTCGATGCGCCGCTAAGCGCTCCGGCCGACGGCCTGTGCCGGAAGCCGCATGATCCAGCGGCGTCCATCGCTGACCAAGGTCACCGAGCTCATCGGCTCGATATCTATACGCCGGAAGGAGCTGGCTGGGGCCCCGAGCGCGTGGAGCATGCAGGCCTTGATGACCGAACCCGGCGCGACGGCGATGGTCCTGCCGGAAAGTGTGGTGCATCCCGCAAGCCAGGTGCCGACGCGCTCAAGGAGAGCTTCAACGGACTCCCCTCCATGGGGCGTCGCGGACGGCTCGACGGTCCAGGCTCGCAAGCCATCCGGATCCGATTGCGCGATATCCTGGAGCGTACGCCCACGCCACGACCCGAAATCCATCTCCGCCAGTTCGGGCTGAACGTCGATGTCGAGGCCGAGCGCCGTGGCGCTCTGGAGCGTGATCGGATCCGGTCCGCACCAGAATCGCTCGCCCCTGAGCGCCGACCCCGAGATCGGCAACAACGCGCCGTCCTCGATGTTGTCCGGGATGTCACCGCCCGGAAAGACGGGACGCTTGGGCCGGTAGGCGCAGATCATGAGCAGTCGATGCGTCATCGAACGGTTTCCGGCGCGGCGGTCAGGCGGACGATGAACCGGGCTTGCGCGCAGGCCGCCGCATCGAACTGGCAGCGAGGCCGCCGCTGGCCACGACCAGCACCGATCCCAGGGCGATGAAGGCACATGCGGGATCGCGGACGACCTCGGCCAATTGGGGGCGGACGAGGGATGCGGTGTCGAAGCTGTCCCCACTCGACGAGCATATTTCACCGGCCTCCGGCGTCACGAGCTTCCGCGCTTCCAGCCGCTCAAGGATCTCGGTCGCCGCGCCTGAACTCGCGGGTTCGCGGCTCATGACCACGAGGAGTTGCTTCGCGGTCGCCAGATAGGCATGGGCACAGGCATTGAACGGGCTGTCCTCGCGCGTGACACCTCCGGGCGCGAGGCCCCAGAAGCAATAGGCCAACTGGACGCCATAGTGATTGTAAAGCCGCCGCATCGAGCCGTCGGTGGCGGCCTGACGTTTCGCCAGAGCGACGATCTCGTCGAGCCGTTCGTCGACCAGCGCCATCTCGCCATGCGAGATCGCGGGGATCGGCAGGCCGGCAGGTGGGCCGCCGCCTGCCCCGCCGGAATGTGCGAACGCCACGCCCGGGCCGGACATGAACGCGACGACAGCCGCGACCCGGGCGAGACGCCCGAGCCGCGACAGCTGGCATGTGCCCTTCGTCACCGGAAGGCACTCGCGCTCGCCGCGCGGCGCGGCGCGACATGCTTGAGCGAGACACCCTCGGTAATCGCGCCGAACAGCAGGCCGATCGCGGCCCAGAGCACCGCCTGCACGCCGATCGAGGAGATACGGAAGTTCCAGAGCATGGCCGGCGAGAAGGCGGCCGGGATCTCCTCGATCGTCGGCAGCGCCGCGAACATCACCGCGACGACGGCCACGTAGACGAAGCCGGCCACCGTCGCGCCGTTCCAGCCGCCCATCCGCTCGGCAAGGCGCCGAGCGAACATGACGGAGGCGATCATCAGCACGAGCGAGAACACCATCATGGTGAAGAACAGTTCGGTACGCGCCACGATCGTGTCGGCGCTGCCGACGGCAGGAGGGTTGGCCGGATATTTCAGCTGCGGGACGATGACGATCGCGACGAAACCCAGGATCGCGATCAAGGCCGAGACCGAGCGCGGGCTGAGGCGTCCGAGCCGGCCATTCGTGAAGGCGAAAGCCAGCGCGAACAACCCGCCGATCGCGGCGCCGTAGACCACGAGGCCGGTGAAGAGACCGGCCCCCGCCTGCGTGGCGCGGCTCACGATATCCGGCTCTTCCGCGCCGGTCATCGCGTCCGCGGCGTGGCTGGCATGTGCCTCGAACGCGATGGCATAATCCACCCAAGGCTCTCCGAAGACCTTGGCGAAGCAGAAGGCGAGAAGGCCGGCGGCCACGCCGACGATCATGCCCCTCAAGAGTAGGTTGCCGACCATCTCGCTCTCCGTCAGTGGCAGGGGAAGCCGAGCAGGTGGCGGCCGTCATGCACGAATTCGTGCACGTAGGAACCACCCATCAGCGACGTGGCTCCTTCTTCCGCACCGACGAAGTAGACGGTGAGAAGGAGCATGAGGCCGCCGAAGACGGCCCAGGGCAGGATCGCCGACACCGGGATCGGCTCGGCGCGCGCCGAGCTCGGCGCGGTGTTGGCGTGTACGATGCTGGTCATGTGAACTCTCCTGAGTTGGATCGTTGGAAGGAATGCCGCACGGGGATCCGTGCGGGGAATTGGCCGCGGCGGACCGATCAGCGGACGCTGACGGACGGTTTCGGCGTGAGCCCGTGGATCAGGCCCGCGAGCTTTGCCGAGGCGAAGGCGAAGCACGCTCCGATGATCATCGAGAACGAGACGATCAGCAGGGCGTTCTGCCCGGATGCCGACAGCATGGCGGTCGGCGTAAAGGCGTCCGGGTTCTGGGTCAGGAAAGAGAACGTGCAGGCGTATCCGTAGGTGACGGCCGGGATCGACGAGAAGTGCTGGATGTGGGCCGCCAGAATGTAGAGCGTGATCGAGGCGGCGACGATCGTCGCACCGAGCACCGGACCGGGACCGATGGTGGCGAGTGCGAGCCCCGCGCCCCAGGCCACCAGCACCCCGAACAGATTCGAGACGACAGTGGTCCGGAAAGCCGCGGCATCACCGCCGGAGTGGTAGAAGCAGGCCCAGGCCACGAACGCCGCCCAGATCAGAAAGGCGTTGGTTGCGAGGAACAGCCACGTGCAGATGCCCCCGAGCAGGCCCACGCTGATTGAGAGAGGGATGATCATGGTTTGCGCCCTTTCGAGACGCGTGAGGACAAGGCTCCGCCGTTCCGGCACGCGCGTGACGCGCCGGTCGGCGAAGAGTCGGGTCAAACCGGCTCGCGTGGAGGTCAGATGACCTCGTCGCGGGTGCGGTGGAGAAACTCTTCCGTGCGCTGGTCGAGCTCCGCGTGGTCGATCAACCCTTTCGCGAGAACGAGCTTCTCGAAGGCCGCGAGCCAGTGCTCGTAATAGCTCCAGGTCTCGTCGCCCGGCACGTGGGTCTTGTCCCACTCGCCGATGGTGCTGATCAGGCTTTTGCGGAAGTCCTCGTAGGGGTAGGACTTGGCCTCGGCGAGCGCGAGCACCATGCCGAAGGCGCGGCCCTGCCAGGGCTCGTCGAACTTCAGGCTCTCGCAGTTGCGCGGAATAGCCTCGCGGCCGGTGAGATCCTCGATATAGCCGTCCATCTCACCCCCCTCAGGCCGTTGCCAGACCAAGGCCCTGCATGGCCTCGGTCGAGACGAGCGCAGCGAGCTTCTCTTCCGACCAACCTTCGGTGCCGGCGGGGCGCTCGGGGATCACGAAGTAACGGACCTGAGCGCTCGAGTCCCAGATCTCGATCTTGTGGTCTTCCGGCAATGTCACGCCGAAATCCGACAGCACGCCGCGAGGCTCGCGCACGATACGGGCGCGGAACACAGGGTCCTTGAACCAGTAGGGGGGCAGGCCGAGCAGCGGCCACGGCCAGCACGAGCAAAGCGTGCAGCACACAACATTGTGGGTGCCGGGCTTGTTCTCGACGACCTTGAGGTTTTCGCCCTCGATACCATCGCGCATGCCGAGTTCGGCGATGGCCATGTTGGCGTCAGCGAGAAGGCGGGCCTTGAAGGCCGGGTCGGTCCAGGCCTTGGCCACGACCTTGGCGCCATTGAAGGGGCCCATTTCGTGCTCGAAGAAATTGATGACCCGGTCCACCGTGTCGGTGCCGATGAGACCCTTCTCGCGAAACAGGGACTCCAGTGCTTTGGTGCGCGCGGCGTAGTAGCTCTCGCTCTCGCGCAGGTGGTGGTGGTGGTGGTCGTGATCGTGGTCGTGATCGCCGCTCATGGAAATCGCCTTCTTGTTGGCGGAATTACCGCCGCTGTTATGCGTAATGGTTAAATGGAGTGAGGATCAGACGGCTTCGAGATAGACCTCGAAGCAGTCATTGTAGAGAACGTCGCCCTTGTCGGGGATGTCCTCCCAGATATCGCGCGTCTTGAACTTCACGAGATAGACCGGCTGCGCCGTGCAGATGCCATCGGTCGGCACATTGTCGGCGTAGAGATACGCGCCCTTGTAGACGGTCTCGACGACGCCAATCTTGTTGCGAAGGTAGCCCGGCAGGCGGGTGTGGACCGCGGGCGGCATATCCTTCACGCGCACCGTGTCGCCGACCTTGAAGATCGGGTTGACCGCGACGTCACGATAAGGATTCGCGCCGGTATAGAAATATTCGATGACGCGCTCGGTGATGTCCCCGTTCCCGGTGTCCGGTTGCGGCGCATCCGGGTTTTCGAGGTAGTAGCTGGTCTTGGTATCGAGTTCCTTCTCGGAGATGTAGTTCCTGGAGATCAGGAACTTGGACATTCCGCCGAGCCATTTGATGTAGTAGCGGTACTTGAAGTAATCGAGCGGGTTCATGGACTCGGCGAGGACCCGCAGGTCCGGCCACGCCCAAATCCCCGTACCCATCATCGTCGTGTGGACGGCGAAGAGTTGCGCCTCCCACGGCTCGACGAAGACGCGCTTTTCGACATCGACGGGGCCGAGATTCTCAATGCCACCGAGATAATGCTGGACCTTCATGCTTTAGCCTCCGCGATCGCTGGGCGCCGCTGCTGGAGCCGACGCCTCGAAAATAACCGGCTGCTGGTGAGGCCGCTTACGCGACGCTCATCGCAGACTTGCAAAGTCAAAGATGCCAGGCCTTCCCGTGAAGCAGCTCCAAGCAGCCAAACGCAAAAAGGCCCGTCAGCATCCTGCTGCGGGCGACTGTGCCGAGTTCCTATGAATTGCATGACTTTGCGTCTACATGGGCAGCTCTGCCCGACGCATGATTTAGACTGAACTACGCCCAATTGTCAGTCAAGCACATTTTTTGACCGATGCAGCACGCCATTTACTCACTCTCTGCCGGCGATCAGGCACCATCTCCGCTTGACAACCGCTCGCTGACGATTAAGCCTAAGAGATAGGCGCTGGGCAACGATGCCCAATCAGGCGCCATCGATGACGATTTACATGATGCGCGGGACCATTTCCGCGCCTGGCAGCGACGCCCTCAAGCCTCACGGCTCGAGGGCTTTTTTATGCGGCGACCTGATGACCACTGACACCTTCCGCATCGGCCTAATGTTCTCATCGACCGGGCCCTATGGCTCGGTCGCCGGACCTATGCTGAGTGGGGCGCTGCTCGCCGTCTCCGAGGTCAACGAGATGGGGCCGGTGCGGTTGGACCCGGTCGTCGTGAACCCTGGCGGAAACCTTTCGCGCTACGCGGCCCTGAGCACGCAATTGCTTTCGTCCGGCATCACGCAGGTCGTCGGCTGTTACACCTCATCGAGTCGCAAGGAAGTAATCCCCGCTTTCGAAAAATACGACGGAATGCTCTGGTATCCCTCGCACTACGAAGGGTTCGAAAGCTCGGATAACGTGGTCTATACCGGGGCCGCACCCAATCAGCACATCCTGCCGCTGATCGACTACCTGATGTGTTCCCATGGCAACCGGGCGTTTTGCGTCGGATCCAACTATATCTGGGCCTGGGAGAACAACCGGATACTTCGTGAAGTTGTGGTGGCCCGGGGCGGAACGGTGCTCGCCGAACGTTACCTGCCCGTCGGGGAGACCGATTTCACCAGGACCATCGAGGCGATCCTCGCGGCGCAGCCAAGCTTTGTGTTCTCCTCGTTGATCGGCGTGAGCGGGTATTCGTTCATCCGCCATCTGCGCGAGGCATGCCTCGCCCGTGGCATCGACCAGCCGACTGTCATGCCGGTGGCGAGCTGCAACCTGAACGAGCCGGACCTGATCGACATCGGCGACGGGGCGATGGATGGCCACATCAGTTCGAGCGTCTACTTCTCATCCCTGCAGACGGACGAGAGCCGGCGCTTCGTCGCGCGCTATGCCGCCGCCTATCCTGAAAAGCCGTGGGCGTCGGCAGACGCCGAGGCGTCCTACATTGCGGTGAAGCTTCTTGCGGCCGCCATGGCGAAGGCGCGGAGCGATGACATCGGCGCTGTGCGCCGGGCGCTCGCCGATCTTCGCCTCGCCGCACCACAAGGTGAGGTGCTTGTCGATTCCGAGACCATGCACCTCTATCTCACGCCCCGGATTGGTCGCTCTCGCTCTGACGCCTCGTTTGACGTGATCCGAGAGGAGCCGGCCCCGGTTCGTCCAGACCCCTACCTGGTCCGCTTTTGTGCAACGGATTACCGGGATTGTTCTCCCTCCCGGCTTCGAGTGGTGAGCTGATGGTCCAGATGCCGGTCCAGAACTTCCGTGGCATGCGAGCTGTGATCTTCGCCTCCAGCGACGGTGGCGTGGACACTTTGGCATCGGTTCTCGCCAAGCTGGGGCTCGCGGTTGAACGGCCCGGCATTCCGGCGCCCGCAAGCGCCATCGACGTCTCCAGCTTCGGCTTCGAGCGCGATGTTTTGTTCGTCGATGGCGACCTCGATGGCGTACTGGGCCCCGACGCGATCGTGAACGGCTTGCCGCCGGCACCTGTTATCGGCCTGGTGGGCGTCGAAGCCCCGGGCCGATTGAAGGGGCTGATGGCGCAAGGCGCGACCGCATTCCTGCGCAAGCCTGTCTATGCCGGCGCGGTCTACACCAACCTGTTCCTCGGCGTGAACCAGTATTTGCAGCGCAGGGCGATCGTCGACCAGCTGAGCGAGCATCAGGACCGTAGGCGGCGCAGAAGGTTGGTGATCAAGTCGATCGTGCGCATCATGGCGCAGCACGCGGTCGACGATGACGAGGCTTACGCCATCCTGCGCCGATGCAGCATGCGCAGCCGAATGAGTCTCGAGGACTACTGCGAACAGCAACTCGCCTGCCGGTCAGAGCTGACCGGAACGTCACAAGACCTGCCGCACGAGCTGACATTCGTCCGGCGCTGAACCATCAACAAGTCGATGACGGCGTTGACCGACGTTCGCCCAGCCGGCGACGTGGCGCCGTCGCGCATTCTGAGGAAAACGGCTGCCAGCGACGCCAGCCCGCCTCTGTCAGGAGAACGGCAAGATGAGCTGGCTCGAACACTCGATCATGGCGGCGCGCGGTGAAGCAAAGGGACGGCCCGGACAGGCCTTCTCCATCACCGAGGAGTCACAGGGGAAATATCACTACGTCTACGGCCCCTACGCCGAACCTATACTGCGGGTCGACCCCGGCGCGGTGGTTTCGGCCGAGACGCATGACGCGATGGAAGGTCAGATAAAGCATGAGAGCGACAGCCCCAGCGCGATCCTGAACTTTCCGTTCCTCAATCCGCAGAACGGCCCGATCTTCGTCAACGGCGCCGAGAAGGGCGACTGCCTCGCCGTCTACATCCAGAAGATCGTGCCGCGCGGCGATCAACCCGTCGGCACGACCTGCATCATGCCGGAGTTTGGCGGTCTCGTAGGAACCGGAGACACCGCGCTGCTCAATCCTGCGCTGCCGGAAATCGTCAAGAAGCTTGAGGTCACGCCGGAGAATGGCGTGGTCTGGAGCGACAAGATCACTCTGCCCTACCAGCCGTTCATCGGCACGATCGGCACCTCGCCCGAGATCGAGGCGATCTCCTCGCTGGTGCCCGACTACTATGGCGGCAACATGGACTTGCCGGACGTCGCGCCTGGCGCGGTGATCTACCTTCCTGTCCACACGGCCGGCGGGCTGCTCTACCTCGGCGACTGCCATGCCGTACAAGGCGATGGCGAACTCTGCGGCTTCGCGATCGAGCACCCGACGGTGACGACGGTCCAGATCGACCTGATCAAGAATTGGTCCTTTCGCTGGCCGCGACTTGAGACGGAAGGCGCGATTATGACGATCGGGTCCGGCCGCCCGATGGAAGACGCCGCCCGCATCGCCTATCGCGAACTGGTGCGCTGGATGGCGGCCGACTACGGGTTCGACGAACTGGAGGCCTATATGCTGCTCACCCAGGTCGGAAAGCTGAGAGTCGGCAATATGGTTGATCCGAAATACACGCTGGGGGCGTCGGTAGCAAAGGCCTTGCTCAGGTAGCAGGACGCCGGATGGGCGGTTGATGTTCGGGTCGATGTCGGCCTTCAGCGCCGGACGACGTCGACCCGAATCCTTTTACCCGACAGAAAAGCATCGGCTCCGACAGCGAGTTCGTTCCAACTGAATCGATCGCGCCGGCCAAGAACGACGCTGATCGCAAGGCGGTGTCGTCGCAGCTAAAAGTGCCATGATCGGCAGGCGTATTACGCCGATCATGGCCGCGCTGAAACGCGCGGGCGCAACCCAAGCGATGGCGCTTGTCAGGTGTGTGATTCTCTCTGGAAAAGCTGGAGCGGGCGAAGGGAATCGAACCCTCGTATGCAGCTTGGGAAGCTGCCGTTCTACCATTGAACTACGCCCGCTCAGGCCGCCGCACCATAAGAGCGGCGCTTCACCGCTTCAAGTCCCCAAAACGCGTCCGAACGCACTATCCCACAGCGCCAAGGGTGGTCACTCGCGCTCGTCCTGATGCCCGCCCGCCACGTGCCTGCCGTCGCAGCCGGGATGATCGCACCCCGCCTCGTCATCGGGCGGCAGTTCGACGCCAAACACCTTCACCAGATCGGCGACCTGCCCGGGCGAAAGATAGCGGGGGTTGAGCCCGCGCAGCAGCAGATAGAGCCGCGCCGTCTCCTCCAGCTCCTCGGTGGCGAACACGGCGGCCTCCAGCGTCTCGCCCGCCACCACCGGCCCGTGATTGGACAGCAGCACCGAGGAATAGCGCCCCGCCAACCCGCGAATGGCGTCCGCCACCGCCGGGTCGCCAGGACGGTAATAGGGCAGCAGCGCGGTGTGGCCGCAGCGCATGAGATAATAAGGCGTCATCGGCGGCAGCGCCGCCTTGGGGTCGATCTCCGGCAGCATGGTCAGCGCCACCGAATGGGTGGAATGCAGGTGCACGATGGCACGCGCCGTGGCCCGCGTCTCGTACAGCGCGGCGTGCAGCGGGATTTCCTTGGTCGGCGCGTCGCCGGAAAGCAGGCGGCCGGTGGCATCGAGGCGGGTGATCCGCTCCGGATCGAGAAAGCCCAGCGAGGCATTGGTCGGGGTCACCAGCCATCCGCCATCGTCGAGCCGCAGGCTTATATTGCCTGAGGAGCCCGGCGTCAGCCCGCGCTCGAACAGCGAGCGGCCGAACCGGCAGATGCTCTCGCGCCATTTTGCTTCCGACATCTCAAAGTTCCTGGTTACGGTGGTTTCGGGCTCAGGTCGTCGCGCCGGCGATCAGCTCGAAGTCGAGCGTGGTGACGCCGGGGGCTTCGTCCGCCAGCAGCAGCCGGGCGCTTGTCGCGCCAATGGCGACGCGCGGCGTCAGCAAAGTCGAAAGCGGCTGCGGCGCGTGGAGCGCGACGTCGAGGCCGTTGAAGCCGAACAGCGCCAGCCGCTCCGGAACCGCGATGCCCTGCGACAGGCAATGGAAATAACCGCCGATCGCCATGTCGTCATTGGAAAAATACACCGCATCGATATCGGCGTGCCGGGCCAGCAGCCGGCCGAGCGCCTCGCGCCCGGCGCCGATCGAGGAATGCGCCATGACGACGTCCTCGGCCGCGAGGCGCTGCCCGCCTTCCGCCAGCGCCGCGAGAAAGCCGTCGCGGCGCTTGGCGGCGCGCCGGTCGCGCGCGAGATCGTGGCCGATATAGGCGATGCGCCGGTAGCCACGGGCGAGGAGATGGCGGGCGCTCACCCGACCCGCCTCACGATTGGAGAAGCCGACCACGGTGTCGATGCCGATGCCGTCGGTGTCGAGCATCTCGACGACGCGGATACCCGCCCCGGCCAACATGGCGCGGGTGCGTCCCGTGTGGTCGAGGCCGGCGATCATCAGCCCCGCCGGGCGCCAGCTCAGCAGCGATTCGACGAGGCGTTCCTCGGTGTCGAGGTCGTAATCGGTCACGCCGACCACCGACTGGAATCCCGCCTCGCCCAACACCGCATCCGCCCCGCGCAGCAGGTCCGGGAACACGATATTGGCCAGCGAGGGCACGATGATGCCCACGAGTTTCGAGCCGGTCGAGGCCAGAGTGCCGGCGATGCGGTTGGGCACATAACCGAGCCGCTCGGCGGCGCCGAGCACCCTCTCCCGCGTCTCCAGCGCCGAGGAGCCTTGGCGCCGCAGCACGCGCGACGCCGTGCTTTCGCCGACGCCAGCCTCGCGCGCGACATCCGACAGGGTGATGCCGCCGCGCCGCTCAGAGGGCCCGGAGGGCGGCTGTCGAGGTCCGTTCTTCACCGCTCAACCTCCCGGTTTCCTTGAGGCCGTCCGTCCGTGCCCGTCCGCTGTCGTTCAAGGCAGGCCGACCCACAGCAACCGCCCCCTCGCCTGCCCGCTCAGGATTGGCAGCGCTGCCATTCCTTGCTACATCACAGTGGCAGCGCTGCCAAAATGATTTTTTCTCAGGGGGGGAGATCCGACGCGCGGCCCGCTTTCCGAACACGTAAGGAAACGGTGACCGATGAAGCGGATCGGACCGCACGCCATGACGCAACACACCGCCTGCGCGGCGATGCCCCTCGCCGCCCGCCACGGACCGGGCCTTCCGAAGGCCCGCGAGGCCGTCACCGCCCCAGCTTGCGGCATGCCCGGGCAGGACGATGCCCCGGTGGCGCCGCTCCACACCCGCATCGCGCACGCTCCTCCCGGCGAGCCCTCCCCCCTCTGATTCCTCTTGGCCAAGCGGCCCAAAGACAAAGACAGGAGATGCCCCATGACGCTCGCCCTCGGCTGCATCGCGGACGACTATACCGGCGCGTCCGACCTCGCCAACACGCTGGCTCGCAACGGTCTGCGCACCGTGCAGACCATCGGCATTCCTTCTGCCGACCTGCCTCTGATGGACGCCGAGGCGGTGGTGGTTGCGCTGAAGATCCGCTCGGTGCCGGCGGAGGAAGCGGTGGAGAAGGCGCGCGCTGCCCATCGCTGGCTGACCGGACGCGGCGCCGGCCATGTCATGTACAAGATCTGCTCGACCTTCGATTCCACCGATGCTGGCAATATCGGGCCGGTGCTGGACGCGCTCGGCGAAGACACCGGCGCGGGCGCCGTGCTGGTCACGCCGGCCTTCCCGGAAACCGGGCGCACCGTCTATCAGGGCCATCTGTTCGTCGGCGCCGTGCCGCTGAATGAGAGCCCGCTGAAAGATCATCCGCTCAACCCGATGCACGATGCCAATCTGGTGCGCGTGCTGCAGCGCCAGAGCACGCGGCGCATCGGCCTCGCCGCGCTGGGCGGCATCGCCGGCGGGCCGGACGCCCTGCGCGCGCGGCTCGATGCACTCGCCTCGGACGGCGTGGGCGGGGTGATCGCGGACGCGGTGTTCGAGAGCGATCTGGAAACGCTGGGCGCTGTGGCGCTCGATGCGCCGGTCTCCATCGGCGCCTCCGGGCTCGGTCTCGGCCTTGCCCGCGAGCTGGTCCGCGCCGGCCGCGCAAGCGTCCCGGACGGCGCCGCCGCCTTTTCCGATGGCCCCGGCCTGTCCGCCTGCCTCGCGGGCAGTTGCTCGCAGGCGACGCTGGCGCAGATCGCGCGGGCCGAGACGATCATGCCGGTGCTGCGCCTCGACGCGGACCGCCTGCTTGCCGGCCCCGAAGTGGTGGCGCATGCCGTCGACTGGGCGCGGGACCGCATCGCCGGCGGCCCGCTGCTGATCGCCAGCAGTGCCGCGCCCGCCGATGTGCTGCGCGCGCAGTCCTCCTTGGGCCGCGAGGCGGTGGGCCAGGCCATCGAGGGCCGGCTGGCGCAGATCGCCGAGGAATTGCTGAAGCTCGGCGTGCGCCGGCTGGTGGTGGCCGGCGGCGAGACTTCCGGCGCGGTGGTGGACCGGCTCGGCATCCCCGCCTTCGCGCTCGGCCCGCAGATCGCCCCCGGCGTCCCGCTGCTGCGCGCGGTCAGCGGCACGCATGACGGGCTGCTGATGGCGCTGAAATCCGGAAATTTCGGCAGCGTGGACTTCTTCGCCGAAGCGCTGGCGCTGATGAACCGGACGCCGGGCGCGTAGTGCGGGCAGGCGGGCCAGGCCCGCCCATCGCTGCCTTCAGCGCGCGCGGGGTTCGTCGTTGCGCACCCCGCTGACGGTGGACGTCAGCAGCGCCTGCCGTGCCGAGCGCACATGGCGGCGCATCAGCAGTTCGGCGACATCCCCGTCGCGCTCGGTCAACGCCGCCAGAATCCGGCGGTGCTCCTTCCAGGCGGCAAGGCCGCGCCCTTTCATCCGGCCATGGCGCGAGCGGCACAGCTTCAGCCGGGGATAGAACTGCTCGCAGAGCAGCCCGGTCAGCACCGGGTTGCGGCAGCCGCGCGCGATACGGACATGGAAATCATTGTCGAAATCGTTCTGGATGTAGGGCCCGTCCGGGTCGCGCTGCAGTTCCGCGCCGTGCTGGTCGACAATGATCGCGAGTTCCTCAAGCTCCGGCTCGGTCATCGCGGTCGCCGCCAGCCGGCTCGCCATGCCCTCCAGCGCTTCGCGCACGTCGAGCAAAGACAGGAAATCCTCCAGCGAGGGCGAGATCACCCGCACGCCCTGATGGGCGACATGGGTCACCAGCCCCTTTTCCTGAAGACGCCGCAACGCCTCGCGCACCGGCGCCCGGCTGACGCCGAACGCATCGGCCAGCCCCGGCTCATTCAGCTTTTCCCCCGGCCCGATGCGCCCGGACATGATCGCGGCGGTCAGCGTTTCAAACAGCGCGTCAGACTGGTTCGCGCGCTTTCCGCCCTCCAGCTCAGCCAATTGTGTCGACACATCCAAGGACACAGCGGTCATTTCCTCGTTTTCGGTGGATATTTTGGCTTGCGGCAAGGGGCATTCTCTGCAATGTGTCGACAATAATCAAAAATCGGGAGGACGCCAAATGAAACGCTTCATGCTTGTCGCCGCTGTCAGCCTTAGCTTCGCCGGAGGCGCATCGGCTGAGGGATTCCAGCCGACAAACCCGGAATGCATCGCTCCCGCCGCGCCCGGCGGCGGTTTCGACCTCACCTGCCGCATCACGTCCCAGCAGTTGAACGAGCTCGGCATCGTCGGCCCGACCATGCGGACCACCAATCTGCCGGGCGGAATCGGCGCCGTAGCTTACAACACGATCCAGGCACGCCGCGCCGATGATCCCAACGTGATCATCGCCGTGTCGACAGGTTCCTGGGTCAACCTCGCCCAGGGCAAGTTCGGCCGCTTCACCGAGAACGACGTGCGCTGGCTCGGCGCGATCGGCGCGGATTACGGCGTTCTTGCCGTGCGCAAGGACAGCCGTTTCAAGACGCTGCAGGATTTCGTCGACGCGCTGAAGAAGGACCCCGGCTCGGTTACCATCGGCGCCGGCGGCACCGTCGGCAGCCAGGACTGGATGAAGCCCGCCCTGGTCGCCAAGGCGGCGGGCGTCGACCCGCGCAAGATGCGCTACCTCTCCTATGAGGGCGGCGGCGAGGCGCTTGCGGCGCTGCTCGGCGGCACCATCGACGCCGTGCCCGGCGATGCCTCCGAAGTTCAGGGCCAGCTCGAAGCCGGCGAAATCCGGGTGCTCGCCACCTTCTCGGACAAGCGCCTGCCCGGCGTGTTCGCCGACGTGCCGACCGCGAAGGAAGCCGGCTATGACGTCGAATGGCCGATCGTGCGCGGCTTCTATGCCCCGCCGAAGATCACCGACGAGCAATATGCCTACTGGATCGACGCGCTCAAGAAGCTGAACGCCGATCCGCGCTGGCAGAAGGTGCGCTCGGATCAGGGCCTGTTCGAATACGACCTCGTCGGTGCGGATTTCGACGCCTTCGCGAAGCAGCGGACCGATGCGTTCCGCAAGCTCGCCGCCGAAGTCGGCCTGAAGACCACCGGCAACTGAGGACGGGCCATGAAGGCGGCAGGGCTGCTCGGAGACCGGATCAGCGGTCTCCTCTTCCTCCTCATCGGCATCGGCGCGATCTGGCATGCCGCCTCGCTCGACGTTCCCTTCGCGGCCGACCCGGTCGGCCCGAAGGTGTTCCCGATAATCGTGGGCGCCGTGCTCGTGCTGTCCGGCGCCTGCATTCTGCTGCGTCCCGAACAGGTGCGGTGGGAGGTCGGCGATTACGGGCGGGTGGTGCTCGTGGCCGGCGCCAGCCTCCTCTATCCGCTGCTGCTGGAGCCGCTCGGCTTCACGATCGCGACCGCCCTGCTGTGCTTCGCCTGCGCCAAGGCGTTTCACGGGCCGACCGTCGGCTCGCTGGTCAGTTCGGTGCTGCTCGCCGGCGGCTTCCTGGTCCTGATCGACATCCTGCTCGGCCTGCCTTTGCCGCGCGGCCCGCTGGGAATCTGACATGGATGCGCTCTCCTCGCTGGCCTTCGGCTTCAGCGTCGCCTTCACGCCGTTCAACCTTTCCCTCGCCTTGGTCGGCGCCGCGCTCGGCACTGCCATCGGCGCCCTGCCGGGCATCGGGCCCATCAACGCGATCGTGCTGCTGCTGCCGCTGTGCTTCTCGCTGAAGCTGCCGCCGGAGAGCGCGCTCATCCTGCTGGCCGGCATCTATTACGGCAGCGGCTATGGCGGCCGCATCTCGTCGATCCTGCTCAATATTCCCGGCGACCCCGGCTTGGTCATGACCACGCTGGACGGCTTCCCGCTGGCCAAGCAGGGACGTGGCGCCGCCGCGCTCGCGCTCAGCGGCATCGGCAGCTTCGTGGGCGGCACGCTGACCGTGGTGCTGCTCACCTTCCTCGCCGTGCCGATCGCCCGGCTCGCCGTATCGTTCGGGCCGGCGGAATATGTCGGGCTGATGGTGCTGTCCTTCGCCTTGCTCACCACCATGGGACAGGGCCGGCCCGCCAAGACCTGGGCGGCGATCAGCCTCGGCCTGCTCGGCGCCATGATCGGCATCGATGGCGGCTCTGGGGTGGAGCGCTTCACCTTCGGCTCGCTGGAACTTCTGGGCGGCATCGATTTCACCACCCTGACCATCGGCCTGTTCGCGGTCAGCGAGATCCTGGTAGTGGCGGAAGGCATGCGCTCGGGCTCGGTCTCCCATCTCGGCGGCGGCGAGAAGCTTAAGCCGCGCGAGGTGTTCGCCTGCCTGCCGGCCATGGTGCGGGCCACCGGCATCGGCTTCTTCCTCGGCGTCCTGCCGGGCACCGGCGCGGCCGTCGCCTCGGCCGTGGCCTACACAGCGGAGAAGCGCGTCTCGAACCGCGACGACACTTTCGGCAAGGGCGACATGCGCGGCCTCGCTGCCCCGGAGACCGCCGACAATGCGGCGCAGACCGCCTCCATGGTGCCGATGCTCGCTCTCGGCATCCCTGGCTCGGGTACGACCGCCGTCATGCTCGGCGCGCTGCTGATGTACTCGATTACCCCCGGCCCACTGCTGTTCACTCAGCGGCCGGAAATCGCCTGGGGCCTCATCGCCTCCATGTATATCGGCAACATCATGCTGCTGGTGCTCAACCTGCCGCTGGTCGGCCTGTTCGCCCGCCTGCTGCTGGTGCCGAACTACATCCTGTTTCCCGGCGTGCTCGGCCTCTCCTTCGCCGGTGTTTACGCCGCGACCAATTCGAGCTTCGAGCTGCTGCTCACCACCGGCATCGGCCTCATCGCTTATGCCATGCGCAAGATGGGCATTCCGCTGATCCCGCTGCTGATCGCCTTCGTGCTGGCGCGGCTGCTGGAGGACAATTTCCGCCGCGCGCTCTCGCTCTCCGACGGCGACGCCATAATCCTGGTGTCCTCGCCGATCGCGATCATCTTCTGGGTCCTCGCCGCGCTGACCCTGCTGGTGCCGTTGCTCGCGCCGCATTTCAGTCAGCGGATCCGCGCCGTGTCGGACAGCGAAGGCAGTTGAGGCCGCTCAGGTTCAACCCATGACAGACAAAGGACTGACGTCGTGACCTATCTCCTCAGCGCCGACCTGCCGGCCGCCTCCGCCGGCGCGCGCTTCCGGGCGCTCATCGAGCGCCCCGGCATCGTGCAGATGCCCGGCGCGCATAACGGGCTCGCCGCGATCCAGGCGCGCGACGCCGGCTTCGAGGCGCTGTATCTGTCCGGCGCCGCGATCAGCGCCTCGATGGGCCTGCCCGATCTCGGCATCCTCACCGTCGACGATGTGGCGTTCTACATCCGCCAGATCGCCCGCGCCTCCTCCCTGCCGATCCTCGTCGATGGCGATACCGGCTATGGCGAAGCGCTGAACGTCATGCACATGGTGCGCTGCTTCGAGGATGCCGGCGCGGGCGCCGTGCAGATCGAGGACCAGATCCTGCCGAAGAAATGCGGTCACCTGAACGACAAGCATCTCGCCGCCCCGCAGGAAATGGCCGCCAAGGTCAACGCCGCGCGCAGGGCCCGCCGCGACCTCGTGATCATTGCCCGCACCGACGCGGCGGCGAGCGAGGGCCTCGACGGCGCCGTGGCGCGGGCGAAGCTCTATCTGGAAGCCGGCGCCGACGCGATCTTCCCCGAAGCGCTGACCTCGGTCGAGATGTTCCGCGAGGTGGCGCAACGCCTGCCCGGCGTGAAGCTGCTCGCCAACATGACCGAGTTCGGCCGCACCCCGGCGCTCACCGCCGCCGAATTCGAGACGCTGGGCTATCGCATGGTGATCTGGCCGGTCTCCTCGCTGCGCGTCGCCGCCCGCGCTCAGGAGGAGCTGTACGCCGAAATCCGCCGCGCCGGCACGCCGCAGGCGTTGATCCCGCGCATGCAGACCCGCGCCGAGCTCTACGACACCATCCGCTATTTCGACTATGAGGCACTGGACCGCTCGATCGTCACCACGATCCTGCCCTGACGCCCGCGCCCCGCACCGCTCCAGCGTGGACGGGCAGGTGAAAATCGACTACGCACGCCGGACGACCCATCTCAGGCGCCCGGCGCAGCGGCGATAATGTCCTCAAGCCCCCCTCCCGACTCTCTCGCGGCGATCAAGTACAGAAGCGAGATCGACGGCCTTCGGGCGATCGCGGTCACCCCCGTCATCCTGTTCCATGCCGGCTTCGGGAGCTTCGGCGGCGGCTTTGTCGGCGTCGACATCTTCTTTGTCATCTCCGGATTCCTGATCACCTCGATCATGCTCGGCGAGATGGAGCGCGGCACGTTCTCCATCGCCCGCTTCTACGAGCGGCGCGCCCGGCGCATCCTGCCGGCGCTGTTCGTCGTTATGGCGTGCTGCATTCCCTTCGCGTGGATGTGGATGATCCCCGACCAGTTGCGCGACTTCGGCCGCAGCGTGGTCTCGGTGGTGTTCTTCGTCTCGAACTTCCTGTTCTGGCGCGAGGAAGGCAGCTATTTCGCCGCCGCCTCCGAGCTGAAACCCCTGCTCCACACCTGGAGCCTGGCGGTGGAAGAGCAGTACTACCTGTTCGCACCGCTCACTTTGATGGCGCTGTGGCGCTTCGGCCGCCGCTTCCTGCTGGTCACCACGCTCGTCACCGCGCTGGTCAGCCTCGGCCTCACCGAATGGGGCTGGCGCCACGACCCGAGCGCGAATTTCTACCTGACGCCGTTCCGCATCTGGGAACTGCTCGCTGGCTCGATCTGCGCCTTCCTGATGTTCGGCCGCCCCGCGACGCCGAACAATATCCTGAGCGCGCTGGGCCTCGCGCTGATCGTCTTCGCCATCGCGACCTTCAACGCCTCGACCCCGTTCCCGAGCCTCTACACGCTGGTGCCGGTGGCCGGGGCAGCGTTGATCATCGCCTTTGCCCATCGGGGAACCTATGTCGCGCGGCTGCTGTCGCTGCCGCCGCTGGTCGGCATCGGGCTCATCAGCTACAGCGCCTATCTCTGGCACCAGCCGCTGTTCGCCTTCGCGCGGCTGCGCAGCATGGCGGCGCCGGCGGATGGGCTGATGCTGGCGCTCGCGGGCGCCTCGCTGGTGCTGGCCTATCTCACCTGGCGCTTCGTCGAGCAGCCGTTCCGCCACGGCACATCGGCGCTTGCGCTCACCCGCCGGCAGGTCTTCGCGGCGAGCGGGCTCGCCGGCTGCGTGTTCGCCGCGCTCGGCCTTTATGCCAGCATGAGCCATGGCGCGCCGTGGCGCCTGCCGCAGCCCGCCCCCGGCACGCGCGACGCCGCGCTGCTGGCCTCGCTGGAGCACCACACGCTCGGGCTCGACTGCTGGATCGAGGGGCGCACCGCCGACATCTCGAACCGCAATCTCCTTTGCCCGATCTTCACCCCGCCGGAGCCGAAGCGACGCATCCTTGTCATCGGCGACAGCCATTCCATCGCGCTGCTGCACGCCTTCCGCGCCGTGGGCGAACGCGATGCGGTGTACTGGATGGGCGCGGGAAGCTGCCCGCCGCTGCTGGGCGTCTCGGTGAAGGGCAGCGCCTTCCCGATCGGCATCTGCGAGCAGGTGGCGCAGCGCGAATTCGACACCGCGGTCAAGGACAGGTTCGACATCGTGGTCATGGCCGCGCGCTGGTCAATCTATGCCAAGCCGCCGCCGAGCCGCGTGGTGCTGTATCCGGCCGGCAGCGCGGGGCCCGATCCGGCGGCCTCGCCCGCCGTGTTCGCGCGCTCGCTGGCGCGCACGGTGGAGGCCTATGTCGCCAAGGGCATCAAGGTGCTGCTCGTCGACCAGATACCCGAGCAGCCGGCCCATCCCGACAAGGTGCTGCAGCAGGCCATCCTGCTCGGCTTCGGCGGCGACATTTCCGGCGGGCATCTCGCCGACATCATCCGCGACACCTCGGCCACGATCGACGCGGACGACGCGCAGCGCGCGACCTTCGGGCCGGTGCTGAACGCGCTCGCCGGCGACAAGGTGGGGGTCTTCTCCTTCACTGAAACGTTCCGCGACGGCGACCGCCTGCTCTGGGGCGACAAGGACGGCAGCTTCTATGTCGACTTCAATCACATCTCGCCGCACGGCAACCGCATGATCGAGGCGGAGATGGCCGAGGCGATCCGCCGGCTGGACGGCGACGCGACCGGCGGTTGAGCGCTCACGCCTCCGCCGGAACCGTCCGGCCCATACCCGCCCCGCCGACCTCCTGGACGATCCGCGCGATCTGCCCAAACTGCTCGGAGAGCGGGTTGGAGCGGCGCCAGACCATGCCGATGGTGCGCGCCGGGCGCGGCGGGCCGAGGCGCGCCACCGAAACCTGCGCCGAGCCGGTCTCGATCGCCACCGCCATCTGCGGGATCAACGTCACCCCGATCCCAGCCCCCACCATCTGCACCAGAGTAGTCAGCGACGAGCCCTCCATCAGGTCGCGCGGAAGGCTGGTCGACAGGTTGCAGAAGGACAGCGCCTGTTCGCGGAAGCAGTGCCCCTCCTCCAGCAGCAGCAGGCGCATCTCGCGCAGCATCTCGGAATTGGGCACCGGTTTGTCGGCATCCTCGCGCGGGCGGACCAGCACGAACTCCTCCTCGAACAGCGCAATCTCTGCCAGCGAGGGCTCGGACACCGGCAGCGCCACGATGGCGGTGTCGAGCCGGCCGTCCATCAGATCCTCGACCAGCTTCTGCGTCACCGCCTCGCGCGGGCGCAGGTCGAGGCCGGGAAAGCGCGCGGTGAGGCGCTGGAGCACGCTCGGCAGCAGATAGGGCGCGACCGTGGGGATCACCCCGATCCGCAGCCGGCCGGCCAGGGGGCCGTGCGAGGCGCGGGCGAGGTCTTCCAGCTCGTCCACGGCGCGCAATATGTAGCGCACGCGAAGATCGACGTTCTCACCGAGGCCGGTCAGCCTTATCTGCCGCGATCCGCGCTCCACCAGAGGCGCGCCGAGGATTTCCTCCAGCTCCTTTATCTGGAGCGAGAGTGCGGGCTGGGAAATGGCGCAGGCCTCGGCCGCCCGCCCGAAATGGCGGTGTCGGGCGAGCGCCTCGAAATAGCGCAGATGCCTCATCGAGATGTCAGCCATAAGCCCTACATATCGCTGTCATTAGAAAATGCAAATTTTCATTATGACGGTTCTGAAGTACAGCTTCGGCGGTAAGTTTAGGGCCGGGCCGGCCGAGCAATCGCGTACGACGCGACACGGGTTGGCATCGGTCTTCGACAGGGCACGCGCCGGGCGGGCCCTCACGTCACGGGTGGAGACGAATATGGACGACATCACGAAGAAGCCGGCTGGCAAATGCCCGGTGATGCACGGGGCGATCACCGAGGCCGGCAAGTCCAACACGGACTGGTGGCCCAATACGCTGAACCTCGACATCCTTTCCCAGCACGACACCAAGACCGATCCGCTCGGCAAGGGGTTCGACTATCGCGAGGAGCTGAAGTCGCTCGACTTCGCCGCGCTGAAGGCGGACCTGCTGGCGCTGATGACCGACAGCCAGGAATGGTGGCCGGCGGACTGGGGCCATTATGGCGGCCTGATGATCCGCATGTCGTGGCACGCGGCCGGCTCCTACCGTCTGGCGGACGGGCGCGGCGGCGCCGGCACCGGCAACCAGCGTTTCGCCCCGCTGAACTCCTGGCCGGATAATGTGAGCCTCGACAAGGCCCGCCGCCTGCTGTGGCCGATCAAGAAAAAGTACGGCAACAAGGTGAGCTGGGCCGACCTCATCGCCTATGCCGGCACCATCGCCTATGAGTCGATGGGCCTGAAGACCTTCGGCTTCGGCTTCGGCCGCGAGGACATCTGGCACCCCGAGAAGGACACCTACTGGGGCGCCGAGAAGGAATGGCTCGCCCCGAGCGACGCGCGCTACGGCAATGTCGACGAGCCCTCCACCATGGAGAACCCGCTCGCCGCGGTGCAGATGGGCCTGATCTACGTCAATCCGGAAGGCGTGAACGGCAAGCCGGACCCGATGAAGACCGCCGCGCAGGTCCGCGAGACCTTCAAGCGCATGGCGATGAACGACGAGGAAACCGTCGCGCTCACCGCGGGCGGCCACACCGTCGGCAAGACCCACGGCAATGGCGACGCCAAGGCGCTCGGCCCGAACCCGGAAGCCGCCGACGTCACCGACCAGGGCATGGGCTGGGCCAATCCCAACCAGAACGGCCTCGCCAGCCGCGCCGTGACCTCGGGCCTCGAAGGCGCCTGGACCACGCACCCGACCGTGTTCGACATGGGCTTCTTCGACATGCTGTTCAAGCATGAGTGGACGCTCTCGCACAGCCCGGCCGGTGCGTCGCAGTGGGTGCCGATCACGATTGCCGAAGAGGACAAGCCGGTCGACGCCAGCGATCCTTCCATCCGCCACAACCCGATGATGACCGACGCCGACATGGCGATGAAGGTCGATCCGATCTACAACGCGATCTGCCAGAAGTTCATGGCCGATCCGGAATATTTCAAGGACACCTTCGCCCGCGCCTGGTTCAAGCTGACCCATCGCGACATGGGCCCGAAGGTGCGCTATGTCGGCCCGGACGTGCCCGCCGAGGACCTGATCTGGCAGGACCCCGTGCCCGCCGGCTCCACCTCCTATGATGTCGCCGCCGTCAAGGCGAAGATCATTAATGCCGGCCTGTCGATCCCCGAGCTGGTCGCGACCGCCTGGGACAGTGCCCGCACCTATCGCGGCTCCGACATGCGCGGCGGCGCCAATGGCGCGCGCATCCGCCTCAGCCCGCAGAAGGACTGGGAAGGCAATGAGCCGGCGCGTCTCGCCAAGGTGCTCGCCGTGCTGGAGCCGATCGCGGCCGAGACCGGGGCCAGCGTCGCCGACGTCATCGTGCTGGCCGGCAATGTCGGCGTGGAGCTGGCGGCCAAGGCGGCGGGCGTCGACGTCAGCGTGCCGTTCGCGCCGGGCCGCGGCGATGCCACCGAGGCCCAGACCGACGCCGAGTCGTTCCACGTGCTGGAGCCGATCCATGACGGCTTCCGCAACTGGCTGAAGAAGGACTACGTGGTCAGCCCCGAGGAGCTGCTGCTGGACCGCACCCAGCTCATGGGCCTCACCGCCCCGGAGATGACCGTGCTGCTCGGCGGCCTTCGCGTCATCGGCGCCAATTACGGCGGCCTGAAGCATGGCGTGTTCACGCACCGCGAAGGCGCGCTCACCAACGACTTCTTCGTGAACCTGACCGACATGGCCTATACGTGGAAGAAGGGCGCCGACGGCTTCTACGAGATCCGCGACCGCAAGACCGGCGCGCTGAAGTGGACCGCGAGCCGCGTCGACCTGGTGTTCGGCTCGAACTCGATCCTGCGCGCCTATGCCGAGCTCTACGCCCAGGACGACGCCGGCGAGAAGTTCGTGAAGGACTTCGTGGCCGCGTGGACCAAGGTCATGAACGCCGACCGCTTCGACATCGCGTGAGGTTCTGAGTGCCGGGTCCGCCCGGCTCTCGCTCCAGCGCCGCAAGATTGGCCCCGCCTCCCGCTTTGGGAGCGCGGGGCCTTTCGTTTTCGGCCATGACCGGCGCGATGTGCCGTTGCGGAAGAAAAGTGATCAAACCGCACTCACCTTAGGTCATATCGCATAAATTTTGTTCATTTCGTCGCAATAAATCCCCTGATGCATACACGATGAACGCATCTTCCGTATTGGCACATGCATTGCATTCAAAATTGCATGCAATACGAGGAGCCTGCATGAGCACGGGTTTGATCGACGGCCGCCACATCACCAAGGTCTATGCCACCGCGACCGGGCCGCTGGTGGCGCTGGACGATGTGTCCTTCACGATCCGTGAAGGTGAATTCATCTCTCTGGTCGGCCCGTCCGGCTGCGGGAAATCCACCCTGCTCTCCATTCTCGGCGGGCTGGAGGAGAAATCCGACGGCACGCTGGTTCTCGCCGGCAAGCACCATGACGCGCCGCGTCCCGATCTCGGCATGATGTTCCAGACCTCGGTGCTGTTTCCCTGGCGCACCATCCGCGAAAATGTCCGCCTGCCCGGCATCATTCTCGGCCTCGACAAAAAGCAGCAGGCCGAGCGCTGCGAGGAACTGATCGATATGGTCGGCCTCAAAGGCTTCGGCGACCGCTACCCGGGCGAACTCTCCGGCGGCATGCGCCAGCGCGTGGCGCTCGCCCGCCTGCTCGCCCACGACCCGCGCGTGCTGCTGATGGACGAGCCGTTCGGCGCGCTGGACGAATTCACGCGCGAGACCATGAATGTCGAGTTGCTGCGCATCTGGGAGAAGACTGGCAAGACCGTGGTCTTCGTCACCCACAATATTGGCGAGGCGGTGTTCCTCTCCGACCGCATCTTCGTGATGACCCCGCGCCCCGGCCGGCTGGAAGGCATCGTCGAGGTCGACCTGCCGCGCCCGCGCACCACGGAAGCGATGCGCGACCCGCGCTTCGGCGAACACGTCTTCACCATCCGCCGCATGCTCGGCGTCGACCACTGAACGAGGGAGAGAGAACCATGAGCCTCGTTCACGCGAACGCCGACGACATGCCCACCGCCACCGGCCATGAGAGCCTGATCGACCGCTTCATCGCCAGCGAACGGCGCAAGCAGCGCCGCAAGCAGATCCTGCACCGGCTGCTCGCCACCGGCTTCGGCCTGTTCGTGCTGCTGGTGTGGCACGTCGCCACCACCTATGGCTTCGTCCACGCGCTGATCATACCCACCCCGCTCGCCACCTTCGAGGCGACGGCGCGGGTGATGAGCGCGGAATATTTCTGGCCCAACGTCTGGGTGACCTTGCAGGAAATCCTGTGGGGCTTCGCCATCGGACTCGCCAGCGGGGTGATCCTCGGCGTGGGCGTGGCGATGTTCGACACGGTGCGCGCCACCATCTACCCCTATCTGGTCGCGCTGCAGGCGCCGCCCAAGATCGTGCTGGCGCCGATCTTCATCACCTGGTTCGGCTTCGACCAGGCCTCGAAGATCGCCATCGCCGTGGTGATGTGCTTCTTCCCGATGTTCCTGAACACGCTGACCGGCCTGTCCTCGGTCGATCCGAATGCCATCAAGCTGATGCGCTCGCTCACCGCCGGCCGGTGGAAGACCTTCCGCTATCTGCTGCTGCCCAACGCGCTGCCGATCATGATGGCGGGCGTGAAGCTGTGCTGGACGCTGGCCGTGCTCGGCGTGATCGTCGGCGAGTTCGTCGGCGCCTCGGCCGGTATCGGCTACCTGATCTACGCGATGAACTTCCAGCTCGATATCGCCGGGGTGTTCTCGCTCATCATCCTGCTCTCGCTGTTCACGCTGGTGGTCTACCAGCTGATCGAAGCGCTGGAGAGCCGGATCATCTTCTGGAAGCAACTCTGATTTTTCCGCCTGCCACGTGCAGGCGGGCTTCCTGCCGGGCGTACCGTTTCTTCAACCAGAGGTATTCAGATGACTTCACAGAGCCTTTTCAGAACGGGCGCGACGGCGCTCGCATTCTCCCTCGCCATGGCGCTCGGCGCGCAGGCGGCGGAGTTGGTCAAGTTCAACGGCGTCACCGCCCAGGGCGGACCGACCGCGCAGATGTTCCCGGTCTTCATCGCCATGGAGAAGGGCTTCTACAAGGAAGAGGGTCTCGACGTGACCCTCAACTATTCCAAGGGCTCGTCGGATGCGGCGCGCCAGCTCGCGGCCGGCAATGCCGACTGGGGCATCTTCTCCTCCGCCGCCACCATGCAGACCGTCCAGCGCGGCTTCCCGCTCAAGGCGATCATGCAGATCTACTACCCCGACACGTTCGACATCGTGGTGCCCGAGAGCAGCCCGGTGAAGACCATGGCCGACATGAAGGGCAAGATCGTCGGCGTCTCCGATCTCGCCGGCGGCGAGGTGCCGATGGTGCGGGCCTCGATCATCGAGGCCGGGCTGAAGGAAGGGCCGGATGTCCGCCTCGTGATCGCGGGCGAGGGCGACCCCACCACGGTGCGCTCGCTCAATGAAGGCCGCGTGCAGGCCTATGCCGGCGCCAAGCGCGACCTGCTGCTGCTGCCCGCCCAGGGGATTCCCACCCGCTCCATCACCCCGGCCGCGATCGCGCAGTTCCCCGGCGACGCGCTGCTGGTGCGCAAGGAGACCTATGAGAAAGACCCGGAGCTGCTCACCAAGTTCGTGCGCGCGACGTTGAAGGGCTGGGCCTGGGGCATGGCCAATTCGGACGCCACCTTCGCCCTGCTGAAGACCAAATACGCCGCCGCCTCGCTGGGTGACAACCCGGTCGCCGCGCCGTTCTGGGAGCTGGTCAAGACCTACTACACCGCCCCGGCCAGCGTGACCAAGCACGGCACCCTGCTGCCCGCCAACTGGAAGATCTACATGGAGTATCTCCAGCTCGGCTCGGGCGAGCAGAAGGCGCTCGCCGGCCCGGTCGACCTGTCCACCCTGCTGACCGACGAGGTCGTGCTCAAGGCGTGGGACGGGCTCGACATCGAGGCGGTCAAGAAGACCCCCTGAGGCGCGCGCCCGGCAGGCGCGCCCTCCCGAGAACGGCGGCGGGACCCCTCCGGCCCCGCCGACCCTCCAAGGCATCGAACCGCAGATTTAGGAGCCCGCGTGCAGAAAGATATGTCAGAAACCGCTCCCGCGACCGACGGCCGGATCCGTCTCGTCGTGGTCGGCGCCCATCTTTCCGGCATGCCGCTCAACCATGAGCTGGCCGGCCTCGGCGCTGTCCTGCTGCGCGCGGACACCACCGCGCCGGTCTATCGCCTGTTCGCGCTGGCGGAAGGCAAGCCCGGCCTGCTGCGCGTCGCCGCCGGCGGCGCGGCCATCGCGGTGGAACTCTGGACGCTCGACGCGGCCGCGTTCGGCCGTTTCGTCAACGCCATCCCCGCCCCGCTCTCCATCGGCAAGGTGCAGTTGTCGGACGGCAGTTCGGAATCGGGTTTCCTCGTCGAGCACGCCGCCATCGCCGGCGCACGCGACATCACCTCCTTCGGCGGCTGGCGCGAATTCCGCCGGACGCTGCAAATCGCCTGAAACTCGGCAAGAATGACCGTGTTCCGGCGCTGATTCTGGCGCCGGGCCATCGTCAACGCCGTGGGTCCCGCGATGTCCTCCCCGAAGAAGCAGACCGCGACGGATCGTGTCCGTACCACCCTCGCCGACGAGATCGCCCGCGGCGTCATCGGGCCGGGCGTCGTGCTCGACGAAACCTCCCTCGCCGAGCGCTTCGAGGTCTCGCGCACCCCGATCCGTGAGGCGATCCGCCAGTTGGAGGCCATCGGCTTCGCCACCGCCCGCCCGCACCGTGGCGCGGTGGTGCCGCTGTTCACGCCCGAGAAGCTGACCGAGATGTTCGCGGTGATGGCGGAGATGGAAGCGCTGTGCGCGCACTATGCCGCGCTCCACGCCCTGCCCGAGGGCAAGGCCCGGCTGCAGGCCGCCCACGAAGCCTGCCGCCTCGCGTCGCTGGAAGGCGACATCGACGTCTACTACGCCGCCAATGTCCGCTTCCACGAGGTGATCTACGACATCGGCCGCAACGCCTTCCTCGCGGAGATGACCATCAGCGTGCGCAACCGGCTGATGCCGTTCCGCAAGGCGCAGTTCCGCTCCACCGGCCGGCTCAGCCTCTCGCTGCGCGAGCATGGGCGGGTGGTGGAATCGATCCTGGCCGGCGACGCCCATACCGCCTCGCAGACCATGCGCGAGCACATGATGAAGGTGCGCAACACGGTGGGCGACGTGGCCCCCACGCTGCGCCAGCCGGGCGAGGCATAAGCGCGCCTATCCCAAATTGGATATAGGCAAATCCATCCCGATCCCGCAGAACCCTACCGGAGACCCGTGCCGGGGGCGCGGAAATCCGGACAAGCCATCGGCAAAAGCAGGAGAGACGGCATTGGATTGGGTCCTTACCGCGAAGCTGTTCGCCGCCCTGTTCGCGATCATGAACCCGCTCAGCACCATTCCGGTGTTCCTGGCGCTGACGGCGGACGCCACCCCGCCCGAGCGGCGCTCCGCCATGCTGGGCATGATCGCGACCATCACCATCGGATCGCTGATCTGCGCCGTCGCCGGGCAGTCGCTGCTGTCCATGTTCGGCATCGACGTGAACCATTTCCGCCTCGCCGGCGGGCTGATCGTGCTGCTGATCGCGCTGAACATGCTGAACGGTGACGAGAGCACCGCCCATCACGGCACCGACAAGGAGCAGGCGACCTTCAAGAGCGCCACCAATGTCGGCATCTATCCGCTCGGCATTCCCATCGCCTTCGGCCCCGGCACCATGGCCACCATCATCGTGTTCGCGCAGGACGCGCACGGCGCGGGCGGGTTGATCCCCTATTATGCCGGGCTGATCGGTTATCTGGTGTTCTTCGGCATCCTGCTGGCGGCGGCGCCGCTGCTGGCGGCCTGGCTGTTGCCGACCGCGCTGTCCATTTCCAAGCGCCTGATGGGCATCATCCTCGCCGCTATTGCTGCGGAGATGATCGCCGGCGCGCTCGGCAAGCTGTTTCCCGCCTGGCTCGGCTGAGCCGGCGCGGGGCGAACGAGGCCGACCGCGGCCGCATATCCGCCGCAGGGCGGTTGCAAATCGCGGTCGGCATCCGCATCCTGTCCGCCTTGGCGGGCGACTGCTACAGCTCACTTCCCTACCATTCGAGGATCATCGATGGCCGTCTCTACCAGAATGCTCGTTCTCGCCGCCCTCGGCTGCGCCGGCCTGATGGGCCTGCCGCAGGCCGCGCATGCTGCCTTCACCTGCCCGGCGCCGCTTCCGTCGGACGCCGGCCCGTCAGTGGCGGACATCAAGAAGCTGCTGCCGTCCGATACCGATCCGCTCGATCACGTGTCCGCGCTCAATTCCGCGGTCATCGCGCTGAAGGCGCAGAACATTCCCTCCTCGCTGGTCATCGACCGGCTGGTGGCGGCCTATTGCCCCGAGGTCGCGGCCAACAAGAGCTGGAGCGATGCCGCCAAGACCGCGCGCCTGCGCCGCTTCGCCGCCCGGGTGGTGGATGTGGTCTATTCGCTCGATTCCGCGTCGGCGATCATCATCAACGTGCCGCTGAAGCCGCAGGTGCTGGAAGCGGCCGAGGCCAAGGCCAAGGCCGCCAAGCAGCCGATCGACACCTGGATCGCCGAGACGGTCGAGAAGGCCTTGGCCCCCTGAGCCTTCGCGCCGCGGGCGGGTCCCCCCGCCTCCTATCTGAAAACACAACGCCTCCGCACCGGATACCGGGCGGAGGCGTTGCCGTTTCAGGGCTCTTGGAAGCGCCTATTCCGCCGGGGCGTGGGCACCGCCCGGTGCGGGATGGCCATGTACGTGGTCCTGCGCGTGGTGATCCTGCGGGTGAACGTGGATGCGGCCCATGAAGGAATAGACCGTCGGCACCACGAACAGCGTCAGCAGCGTGCCCAGCGTCATGCCGCCGACGATGACCCAGCCGATCTGCGAGCGGCTTTCCGCGCCCGCACCAGTCGCCAGCGCCAGCGGCACGGCACCGAACACCATGGCGCCGGTGGTCATCAGGATCGGGCGCAGGCGCAGCACCGCCGCCTCGATCACGGCCGGGCGCCGGTCGATCCCGGCCTCCTGCTGCTGGTTGGCGAATTCGACGATCAGAATGCCGTGCTTGGTGATGAGCCCCACCAGCGTGACGAGGCCGATCTGCGAATAGACGTTCAGCGAGCCACCGGTGAAATACAGCGCAGCGAGCGCGCCGGTCATGGAGAGCGGCACGGTGAGCATGATGATCACCGGATCGCGGAAGCTCTCGAACTGCGCGGCCAGCACCAGATAGATGAAGCCGAGCGCCAGCACGAACACCATGACGAGGCTCTGGCCGGCGGCGCGGAACTCGCGACTCTGCCCGGCGACGTCGGTCTGCACGGTGTCGGGCAGCACCTCGCGCGCGGTCTGGTCGAGGAAGGCCAGCGCCTCGCCCTGCGCATAGCCCGGCGCCAGATTGGCGGTGATGGTGGCGGAGCGCAGCTGGTTGAAGCGCTTGAGCTCCTGGGGAGCCACCGTCTCGCGCACGCTCACCAGATTGGAGAGCTGCACCATCTCGCCACCGGCGGAGCGCAGATAGATGGTGTCGAGCGTCGCCGGGGACGCTCGGTCCTGCGCGTCGAGCTGGACATACACATCGTACTGCTCGCCGGCGACCTCGAAGCGCGTCACCTGCCGCCCGCCGAGCAGGCTTTCCAGCGTGCGCCCGAGCACCGAGACGTCGATGCCCAGATCAGCCGCCTTGGAGCGGTCGATGGTGATCGAAATCTCCGGCTTGTTGAGCTTGAGGTCGCTCTCGATGCTGGTGAGGCCCGGATAGTCCTGCACCCGTTCGAGGAAACGGTCGGTGTACTCGTTCAGGTCCTCATAGGTGCCCGAGGTCTGGAGCACATATTCGATCGGACGTGAATTGTTGGAAGCGCCGAGCGAGGCCGGGTTGTTGGCATAGGCGTTGACGCCGGCGATGCGGCGCAGCTTGGGCGCCACGTCGGAAACGATCTCCTGCTGGCGGCGCTCGCGGTCGTCCCAGTCCTTCAGCCGGCCGATGACCAGGAAGCGGTGCACTTCCGGCAGGCCGTTGATGATGAGGACGGAATCGACCTCCGGCACCTTGCCGAGTTCGGCCTGCACCTGGTTGGAATAGCGCGTGGTGTAGCCAAGCGTGGCGCCTTCCGGGCCGGAGCCCGAGACGCGGATGATGCCGCGATCCTCGACCGGCGACAGTTCGGACGGCAGGTTGACCAGGAACCAGCCGCTGGCCGCCGCCACGCCGAGCGCGATCAGCAGGATCAGCGGGCGCACCCGCAGCGTGGCCTGCAACAGGCGGCGATAGCCCGATTCCAGCCCGCTCAGCAGGCCCTCGATGAAGGAGGAGATCCGGCCGGGATTGGCCTCGTGCTTGAGCAGGCGCGAGCACATCATCGGCGTCAGCGTCAGCGCGACGAAGCCGGAGATCAGCACCGCGCCGGCCAGCGTCAGCGCGAATTCGGTGAATAATCGCCCGGTCCGCCCGGCGGAGAACGCCACCGGGGCATAGACGGCCGCCAGCGTCAGCGTCATCGCGATTACCGCGAAGCCGATTTCCCGCGCGCCCTTGATGGCGGCGGGGATCGGTTTCATGCCGTGCTCGATGTGGCGGAAAATGTTCTCCAGCACCACGATCGCGTCGTCCACCACCAGGCCGATCGCCAGCACGATGGCGAGCAGGGTCAGCGTGTTCACGCTGAAGCCGAGCGCATACATGATCGCGAAGGTGGTGATGAGCGAGATCGGGATGGTGACGATCGGGATGATCGAAGCGCGGAGCGAGCGCAGGAACACCACGATCACCAGCACCACCAGGATCACCGCCTCCATGATGGTGTGGAACACCGCGCGGATGGAGCGGTCGATGAACACCGCATTGTCCTGGCCGACGGCCGCGGTCATGCCCTCGGGCAGGGTCTCGTTCACGGCAGGCAGCACGTCGCGCACGCCGGTAGAGACGTCGAGCGGATTGGCGACCGCCTGCTTGATGATGCCGAGAATGACCGATTGCCCGCCATTGAAGGAGCTGGAGCGCCGCTCGTCGGCCGCCCCCAGTTCCACCCGCGCGACATCGCTGAGCTTCACCTGCGCCCCGTCGGCGCGCTTCACCACGATGTCGTCGAACTGCCCGACCGTGGACAGAGCGGTCCGCGACAGCACGGTGAATTCGCGGTCCGCGCTCTCGATGCGGCCCGAGGGGATTTCGACATTCTGCGCCCGAAGCGCGTCCTCGATGTCCTGGATCACGAGGTTATAGGCGGCGAGGCGCTCGCGATCGATCCAGATCCGCATCGCGTAGCGCCGCTCGCCATAGATCTGCACGTCGGCGACGCCGGTCAGATTCTTGAAACGGTCGACGACATAGCGGTCGATATAATCGGTCAGCTCCAGCCCGTTCATCCTGTCGGAACGGAACACGATGAACACGACCGGCTGGGCGTCGGCCTCGACCTTGGAAATCACCGGCTCGTCGATCTCGTCCGGCAGGCGCTGGCGCACGCGGCTCACCCTGTCGCGCACATCGCTGGCCGCCACGTCCGGGTTGATCTCCAGGCGGAAGCGCACGGTGATGCGGCTGGATTCCGAGCGGCTGGTGGATTCCAGCACGTCGATGCCTTCGATGCCGGCGATCGAGCCTTCCAGCACCTGGGTGACCTGGCTCTCGACGATGCTCGCCGAGGCGCCGGGATAGCGGGTGACCACCGAGACCACCGGCTCGTCGATATTGGGATATTCGCGCACGGTCAGGCGCGAATAGGAGACGATGCCGACCAGCACCATCAGCAGGCTGACCACGGTCGCGAAGACCGGGCGGCGGATGCAGAGTTCGGAGATACCCATGCGCGGCCCTCAGCTCTGCGGTGCCGGCGGCGTGCTCACAATCTCGACCGCCGCGCCCGCGCGCAGCCGGCCCTGCCCGGCCGTGACCACCTGGGCCCCGGCCTCGATGCCGCTCACGATCTCGACCTCGCCGGCGAGGCGCTGGCCGAGCACGACCTTGCGCTCCTCCGCCTTGCCGTCGGCCACGACCCAGAGCGTGCGGTCCTGCCCGCGCGGAACGATGGCGGCTTCCGGCACGAAGACGGCGGTGCGCTCGTCCTTGCCCTTCACCACCACGCGCAAGAACAGGCCGGGGCGCAGCAGCATCTCCTGGTTCGGCAGCCGGGCGCGCACGCTCAGCGAGCGGCCATTCACGTCGACCATCGGATCAATGGCGTAGATGGTGCCGGTGAAGGTGCGGCCGGGAAACGCGTCGACGGAGATGCTGACCTCCTGCCCCTGCGCGATGTTGCGCAAATGGGTTTCCGGCACCTTGAAGTCGACCTTCAGCGCGTCGATTTTTTCGAGGTTCACCAGCTTGGTGCCGGTGTCGATATAGGCGCCGACCGAGACCGCGCGCAGGCCGACCACCCCGTCGAACGGGGCACGGATCGAATGCTTGGCGAGCTGGACCTGCTGGAGATTGAGCAGCGCGGTCGAGGTGTTCAGCTCCGCCAGCGCCTCGTCGAGCGAACGAGCGGTGCCCGAGCCGGTCTTCTGCAGCTGCTGGGCGCGCTCGTAATTGGCCTTGGCGAGGTCGAGCCGCGCGCGCATCTCCGCCTCGGAGGCCTTCACCAGCGCCTCGTCGAGCTGGACCAGCACGTCGCCGGCCTTGACGCTCTCGCCTTCCTGGAAGCGGATTTCATGGATGCGGCCGGCGACTTCGGAGGCGACCTGGACCGATTCGTCGGATTGCAGGCTGCCGATCGAGCGGATGTCGCTGGTGACCTCGACCTTGCGGGCCGGCGCGACCTCGACCGGAACGCTGCGGGGGCCGGCGGCACGGGGTTCGGGCGCGGCGCTGGCCTCACCCCTGACGCTGGCCCGAATGTCCGCGATCCACCCTTCGCGGTGCGCGACAAAACCGGCGCCCCCCAGAACGGCCGCACACAGAAGCAGGCCCGTCAAACGTCGCATGCAACTCCCTCGCCTAAATGCTGCGCTGCAAACATGGCATGGCTAGCCTGTGAGTCAGCAGATGCGGCGGCCAGTTCCAACTTAAAACTTTGTCATACAGGCGTTTCGGCCATCACAACCGCGCGGGTCCGGCCATTATGGCACAGCGGCGGCTCATTCCGGCAGCGCGTTTGTGCGGGGCGTCGGATCGATCGGCGCGGCGACGGCCGGCAGCCCGACCAGCAGCAACAGGCCGGCGCAGCACAGCCGCAGCTTCGACAGGACGGACAGCATCGGCATCATCCCTCGGGAAGAAAAATGGCGCGCCACGACCTCGCCGCGGCGCGCCATCCTAGCTTTTGCCGGCGCAGCAAGGCCAGCGCCGGCGGGGCGTTCTCAGCCGTTCTTGACCATCACATGACGCACCACGGTGTAGTCTTCCAGCGCATAGGCCGAGAGGTCCTTGCCGTAGCCGGACTGCTTGAGCCCGCCATGGGGCATCTCGCTCACCAGCATGAAGTGGCAGTTCACCCAGGTGCAGCCATATTGCAGGCGGGCGGCGGTCGCCATGCCGCGCCCGACATCCTTGGTCCACACCGAGGAGGCGAGGCCGTAATCGCTGTCATTGGCCCAGCTCACCGCCTCGTCGACATCGGAGAACCGCGTGACCGAGACCACCGGGCCGAACACCTCGCGCCGCACGATCTCGTCGGATTGCAGCGCGCCGGCGACCACGGTCGGCTCGTAGAAGAAGCCCTTGCCGCCCGAGACCTTGCCGCCGGTGGCGATCTCGATGTGGTTGATCTCGCTCGCCCGCTCGACGAAGGAGGCCACGCGCGCCCTCTGCCGCGCCGAGATCAGCGGGCCGATATCGTTGTCGCCGTCGTCGGCCTGATTGAAGCGCAGGCTGGAGGCCGCCGAGGCGAGGTCCGCCACCAGCTTCTCATACACCTTGTCCTGCGCGTAGATGCGGCAGGCGGCAGTGCAGTCCTGCCCGGCATTGTAATAGCCGAAGATCTTCACCCCCTCGACCACCGCGTCGATGTCGGCATCGTCGAACACCACCACCGGCGCCTTGCCGCCGAGTTCCAGATGGGTGCGCTTCACCGTCTTGGTCGCCGCCGCCAGCACCTTCTTGCCGGTGGCGATGTCGCCGGTCAGCGAGATCATCGACACCTTGGGGTGGTTGATGAGCGTCGAGCCGACGCTCTCGCCGCGCCCGACCACCACGTTCACCACGCCTTCGGGGAAGATGTCCGCGATCAGCTTGGCCAGCTTGAGCATGGTCAGCGGCGTCTGCTCGGAAGGCTTGATGATCACCGTATTGCCGCCCGCCAGCGCAGGGGCGAGCTTCCACGCCGCCATCATCAGCGGGTAGTTCCACGGCGCGATCGACGCCACCACGCCCACCGGGTCGCGGCGGATCATCGAGGTGTGGCCGGCCAGGTACTCGCCCGCCACCATGCCGTGCTGGGTGCGCACCGCGCCGGCGAAGAACCGGAAGCAGTCCACGACCGCCGGCATCTCGTCGTTCAGCACGGCATGGCGGGGTTTCCCGCAATTCAGCGCCTCCAGCGTGGCGAAGCCTTCCGCTTCCTTCTCGATGGCGTCGGCGAGCTTGAGCAGGAGGGAGGAGCGCTCGGCCGGGGTGGTGCGCGACCAGTGGGCGAAGGCCGCCTCGGCCGCGTTCACCGCCGCGTCGATCTGGTCGGCGGAGGCCTCGGGCAGCTCGATCAGCGTTTCCTCGGTCTTCGGGTTCAGCACGGTCTCGGCCGCCTCGGTGCCGGAGACGAACTGCGAACCGATCAGCATCTGCGTGTCGGACAGCGTGGTCATTTAGGGCTTCTCCTATTTGCCTGAGCCGGCCACCGCCTCGCCCTCGCGCGTCAGGTAATAGGCGGCGAGGATCGGCAGGAAGGTGACGATGATGACGAGCACGGCGACCACATTGGTGACGGGCCGCTGGCGCGGGCGGATGAGTTCGGACAGCATCCAGATCGGGAGCGTGGATTGCTGGCCGGCAGTGAAGGTGGTGACGATCACCTCGTCGAAGGACAGGGCGAAGGCGAGCATGCCGCCTGCCAGCAGCGCCGTGCCGACATTAGGCAGCACCACGAGGCGGAAGGTGGTGAACGCGTCCGCCCCAAGGTCCATCGAGGCCTCGATCAGCGAGGGCGAGAGCCGGCGCAGCCGGGCCACCGCATTGTTGTAGACCACCACGATGCAGAAGGTGGCGTGGCCGATCACGATGGTCCAGAACGAGAAGGGAATCTCCATCAGCCCGAAGGCCTGGCGCAGCGCGATGCCGGTGACGATGCCGGGCAGCGCGATCGGCAGCACGAACAGCAGTGAAATGGGCTCGCGCCCGAAGAACCGTGCCCGCGCCAGCGCGCCGGCCGCCAGCGTGCCGAACACCAGCGCCAGCAACGTCGCCACCAGCGCCACCTTGAGCGACAGCCCGACCGCCGCCCAGATATCGGCGCGGCTCCACACCACCGCGAACCATTTCAGCGTGAAGCCGGGCGGGGGAAAGGCATAGCTGCGCTCCTCCGTGGTGAAGCAGTAAAGCAGGATGAACAGCAGCGGGATGTGCAGGAACGCCAGCCCGCCCAGCGCCGCGATCTTCAAGGGAAGCGAGGCGCGGGTCATGACGCGCCTCCGTCTTCACCTCTCCCCGTGGGGGAGACGTCGGACGCGCAGCGTCCGGGAGAGAGAGCGGCGGCGTTCCCGCCAAAGCGTGCCTCACATCGCATCGAACGCCCCCGTCCGCCGGGCTAGCGTCAGGAACGCCGCCATGACCAGGATCGGCACCAGCGAGAACGCCGCCGCCAGCGGGATATTCCCCGCCGTGCCCTGCAGCGTGTAGACCGCCTGCCCCAGCACCAGCGCCGAGGTACCGATGATCTGCGGCACGATGTAGTCGCCCAGCGTGAGCGAGAAGGTGAAGATCGCGCCCGCCACCACGCCGGGCATGGCGAGCGGAAGGATCACCGTGCGGAACACCTTGGCCGGCGAGGCGCCAAGATCGCCCGCCGCCTCGATAAGACTACCCGGCACCCGCTCCAGCGCCGCCTGAACCGGCAGGATCATGAAGGGCAGCCAGAGATAGGTGAAGGTCAGCACCATGCCGGTATAGCTGACCGAGAGCGAAGGCCCGCCCACCACCGGCAAGGCGAGCCACGCCTCCAGCGCGCCGGAGAGGCCGAGCCGGCCCGCGAACCAGCCGATGGCGCCCTCCTTGGCCAGCAGCAGCTTCCAGCCATAGACCTTGACCAGATAGCTGGACCACAGCGGCATCATCACCGCGAGGTAGAACGCCGCCTTGGCGCGCGGGCCGGCGAAGCGGGCGGCGTAATAGGCGATGGGAAAGGCGATGATCGCGCACAGCACCGTGACCGCCGCGGCAATGGCGACAGTGCGCAGCACGATGTCGTAATTGGCCGGGCGGAACAGCTCGATCAGCGTCGCGAAGGTCGGCTCGCGCACGATGGTGCCGGAGAACTCGTCGATCGAGAAAATCGACTGCCCGAGGAAGATGAACAGGCTGCCGAGATAGACCAGACCGAGCCACAGCAGCGGCGGCAGCAGCAGGAGCAGCGTCAGCAGGCCCCCGCGCCGCACCACAAGGTCGGAGAGCCTGCCGCGCAGGCCGACGGGTCGTGCGGGCAGATCGAGCGCGGCGAGGCTCATCCCTCGCCCTCCATCGGCCGGAGCGCCGCTCGCGGAATCAGCAGTTGCACTGCGTCGCCGATCGCGAGCCTGTCGGCCCCGCCGGCCGGCACGCTGGCGGTGAGCGACAGGCCGAAGCCGGTCATCGCCGACACCCGGCGCACCGCGCCCTGATAGGAAACATCGACCACCGTGGCCTCGACCGCGGCGATGCCATCGCCGATCGGCGCGCCGAAATGGCCGATGGCGACCTTCTCCGGCCGCAGGCTCGACGGCACGGCACTCCCGCCAAGCGCGGCCGCCTGCTCGCGGCTGAGCACATTGGCCGAGCCGACGAAATGCGCGACAAACGCCGTCGCCGGGGCCTCATAAACCTCTTCGGGCGGCCCGACCTGCGCGATGCGCCCCTCATTAAACACCGCCACCCGGTCGGCCATGGACAGCGCCTCGCTCTGGTCGTGGGTGACGAAGACGAAGGTCAGGCCGAGCGCGCGTTGCAGGCTTTTGAGCTCCGCCTGCATCTCCTCGCGCAGCTTGAGGTCAAGTGCGCCCAGCGGCTCGTCGAGCAGCAGCACCTTGGGCCGCACCACCAGAGCGCGGGCGAGCGCCACGCGCTGGCGCTGGCCGCCGGAAAGCTGCGCGGGACGGCGCGTCTCCATGCCGGAGAGCTTGACCATTGCCAGCGCCTCGCGCGCCAGCTTTTCGCGCTCCGCCCGCCCGACGCCGCGCACTTTAAGCCCATAGGCCACGTTGTCGCCGACCGAGAGGTGCGGAAACAGCGCATAGTCCTGGAACACGGTGTTCACCGCGCGGCGATAGGGCGGCAGACCCTCCACGGTCTCGCCGAAAATCTCGATATGCCCGGCATCGGGCTGCTCGAAGCCGGCGATCAGCCGCAGGCAGGTGGTCTTGCCCGAGCCGGAGGGGCCGAGCATGGCGAAAAACTCGCCCGGCGCGATGGCGAGGTCCACGCCGTCCACCGCCTTCACCCGCCCGAAATGGCGCGCGACCCCGGCAAAGCGGACGGCTGGGGTGATGGTGACGACGGGGGGAACGCGCATCGCGATCTGTGATCCAAAATAGGGTGGCAAAAGAGCGAGACGCCCCCCTCTCCCCAGCAGGGAGAGGGGTGGGGGGTGAGGTCTTCAACGGCTCCGCAGTCGCAGAGCCCTTACCAACCCGCCGCGCAAGCCTCCTCTCCCGATGGGGAGAGGAGCAGCGGGCCGAGGGTCTGCCTCGTGCCGACGAAGGACGATCAGCGCCCGCCCAGCACCGCGATGTAGTCCGACACCCAGCGGTAATAAGGCACGCAGCCTTCCGCCTGGGTCGCGCACTTGGCGACCGGGGTGCGCCAGAAATGGATCTTCTCGAAGTCTTCCATGCCATTGGTCTTGCAGCCCTCGTCGCCGAGAAGCTCATTGCCCTTGCAGGCGGCCGGAACGGCCGGCACCGAGCCGAACCATGCGGCAAGGTCGCCCTGCACCTTCGGGCTGAGCGAGTGCTCCATCCACATATAGGCGCAATTGGGATGGGCGGCGTCGACATGCATCATGGTGGTGTCGGCCCAGCCGGTGGCGCCCTCCTGGGGAATGGTGGAGGCGATCGGCTTCTTCTCGCCGACCAGCAGATTGACCTGGAACGGCCAGGACGAGGAAGCGACGACGCCCTCATTGGTGAAGTCGTCGATCTGGATCATGGCGTCGTGCCAATAGCGCTGCACGATCTTGCGCTGGCCGCGCAGCAGGTCGAGCGCGGCCTTGTATTGCGCCTCGGTCAGTTCATAGGGGTCCTTGATGCCCAGCTCGGGCTTGGTCGCCATCAGGTAGAGCGCGGCGTCGGCGATGTAGATCGGCCCGTCGAAGGCCTGGATGCGGCCCTTGTTGGACTTGCCGTCCGGGAGGGTCTGCTCCTCGAACACCACGTTCCAGCTCTTGGGCGCGGCGCCCTTGAAAGCCTCGGTGTTGTACATCAGCACGTTGGAGCCCCACTGATAGGGCGTGCCGTAATGCACGCCGTTCACCGTGTGCCAGGGGGAATCCTGCAGCCGCTTGTCGACGCTGTCCCAGGCCGGAATCAGCTTGGTGTTGATGGGGGCGACCTTCTTGCCGGCGATCAGGCGCAGCGAGGCGTCGCCGGAGGCGGTCACGAGGTCGAAGCCGCCCTCGTTCATCAGCGCGACCATCTCGTCCGAGGTGCCTGCGGTCTTCACATTGACCTTGCAGCCGGTCTTGGTCTCGAAGGCGGTCACCCAGTCATAGGCCTTGTCGGTCTCGCCGCGCTCGATATAGCCGGGCCACGCGACGATATCGACCTGGCCCTCGCCGGGGCCGATGGCGGTAAGCTCGGCGGCGAATACGGGCTGGACGCTGAGCGACAGGCAGGCGACCAGCGCCGGCACTTGCAGATAACGGGCGGACTTCCGGGCAGACGTCATCAATGTGAGCATGTCGGTTCCCTCTGTTCTGCGGGCGCCGCGCGCCCTTTGGGAAAGAGTGTGCCGCCGCGCCTCCTGCTCCGCCACACCAAAGATAAGGCGGCAGCTATCGGAAAAATCGATGAGTAAAAGCCGGGCAGACAGGCGCCGCCCCTACGCCC